>NZ_JCACVY010000041.1:0-26916 GCF_058833935.1 Roseomonas sp. TS2
TCGTGACGAAGGCGCCGCCGCGCGAGGCGCGACGCCATAAGGGTTTGTTCACCATCGCCGCGCCACAAGGCCGGATGCACCGTCGCGCCGGAGTTCACGATGGATGACCAGACCAGCATCGCGCCCGTCAGCCCCAGCCCCGCGGAGGCCGCCGACGGGCTGGGCGCCGCCCTGCGCGCCGCCCTGCAGGAGGAGATGGGGCCGCTCTTCAAGGAGCTGCGCGTCTTCGTCGACCGGCGCATCGCCGAGCTGAGCGCCGAGGTCGCCGCCACCTCCGACATGGCCGACATGGCGGAGGAGAAGATCTCGCAGAAGCTGGGGCTGGTGCACGAGCAGATCGCCAAGCTCGTCGCCATTCCCGCCGCCAGCACCCGCAACAGCGGGCTGGAGCTGGAGGCGGTGGTGCAGGCCACCGAGACGGCGGCCAACACCATCATGGAGGCCACCGAGGCCATCCAGAGCTGGATCAGCAGCGGCCAGAAGGACCAGGCCTCGATCGAGGCGCTGTCCGCCCGGGTGAACTCGATCTTCGAGGCGTGCAGCTTCCAGGACATCACCGGCCAGCGCATCCGCCGCGCCATCCAGCATCTGCAGCAGGTGGAGACCATGCTGGAGCAGATCGTGCCCGGCGTCAGCGCCGCGACCGTCGCGATGGTGCCGCAGGTGAAGGTGCAGGCGCAGATGCGCACCACCAGCGATGCCGCCCAGGCCACGCCCGACCTGTCGCAGGACGCGATCGATGCGCTGCTGAACGGCGCCGGCGCCGCGCCGGCCGCCGCGCCGATGTCGCAGGCGGAGATCGACGCGCTGCTGAACGGCTGAGGCGGAAGGGGGCAGGTGCCGGGGGGTGGCCCCACTTTGGGCCGGCGGGCTGCGGTTCAGCCCGCCCCATATTCAGCCGGCCCCCTATCAGCCGGCCCCATATTCAGCCGGCGCCGATTTCAGCCGGCGCCGTTGCGGCGGGCCCGGCTCAGTCCAGCCGCGCGCCGGAGACGCGGACCACTTCCTTCCACTTGGCGTTCTCCTGCTGGATGAAGGCGCTGAACGCCTCCGGCCCGAGCGGCCGCGGCTCGCTGCCGATGTCGCGCAGCCGGGTCAGCACCGCCGGCTCCTTCAGGATCTCCGCCACATGGCCGGAGATGCGCTCCAGGATCGGGCGCGGCGTGCGGGCCGGCGCCTGCAGGCCGAACCAGGCCTCGGCCTCGAAGCCCTCCACGCCCAGCTCGGCCACCGTCGGCACGTCCGGCAGGGCGAACCAGCGCGCCTTGCTCGTCACCGCGAGCGCCCGCAGCCGGCCCTCGTTGATGTGCGGCAGGTAGGGGGGCAGGTTGTCGATCGCCATGTCGATGCGCCCGGCCAGCAGGTCCGGGATCACCGTGGCGCTGCCGCGGTAGGGCACGTGGATGATGTCGGTGCCGGTGCGGCTCTTCAGCAGCTCGCCGCACATGTGGCCGGAGGTGCCGTTGCCCGGCGTGCCGTAGGTCAGGGTGCCCTTCTGCGCCTTGGCCTTCTCCAGCAGGTCCT
This sequence comes from Roseomonas sp. TS2, assembly GCF_058833935.1. NCBI lineage: Bacteria > Pseudomonadati > Pseudomonadota > Alphaproteobacteria > Acetobacterales > Roseomonadaceae > Roseomonas > Roseomonas sp. TS2. Next base: position 1,525 of record NZ_JCACVY010000041.1, read on the forward strand.
TGAACGTCTTGAGCGGGCTGTCGGCCGGCACGGTGACGACGTTGGCCAGCGAGTTCACCAGCGCCAGCTCGGTCAGCGCCGAGACCTGGTAGGGCATGTTGGAGTAGAGGAACTGGTTGATGCTGGCGGTGCCGATGGTGCACATCAGCAGGGTGTGGCCGTCCGGGTCGGCCTTGGCCACCATGTCGGAGCCCAGCATGCCGCCGGCGCCCGGGCGGTTGTCCACCACCACCGGCTGGCCCAGCATGGCCGAGAGGCGCTCCGCCACCACGCGCGCCGTCACATCCGTGGCGCCGCCGCCGGGGAAGGGCACCACCAGCCGGACCGCGCGGTTGGGGAAGGTGGTCTGGGCACGCAGCAGGCCGGGCCTGGCGAGCAGGGGAGCGGCGAGCAGGCCGGAACCGGCCAGGACGAGGCGGCGAGACAGCGTCATTGCGCATCCTTCGAGAACGTTTGCAGGCCCAGCTAGACCAGCGGGGGCGGCGTTGCAACCCGCAGGGGAGCCGCCGGTTGCCGGAACCGGGGCGGGCCGGAGCCTCCCCGGCCCGCCCCGGTTCATGCCAGATCCCGCGCAGAGGAGCCCGCGCCCGGAGGGCACCGCGCTCCGCGGGGTTCGGGATCAGTCCACCTTGGCGCCGGAGCGGCGCACCACCTCGGCCCATTTCTTCACCTCGGCGGCGACGAAGGTCTCGTAGGCCTCGGGGCTGGTGCCGCCGCCGGGGATCAGGTCGGGCTTCATGCCGCCGAGATCGGCGAGCTTGGCCCAGGTCTCCGGCTCGCCCACCACCGCGTTGATCTCGGCGCCGAGCTTCTGGACGATGGGCTTCGGCGTGCGCGCCGGCGCCTGCACGCCGAACCAGCCGGTGGCCTCCACGCCGGGGTAGCCGGCCTCGGCGGTGGTCGGCACGTCGGGCAGGGCGGCGCTGCGGGTGGCGGTGGTGACGGCGAGCGCGCGCAGCCGCCCGTCGCGGATATGGCCGATGGCGGAGGGCAAATTGTCCACGCCCACCTCGATGCGGCCGGCCATGATCTCGGCCAGCATGGGGCCCGCGCCGCGGAAGGGCACATGCGTCATCTGGATGCCCGCTTCCAGCTTCAGCAGCTCGCCCGTCATGTGCAGCGAGGTGCCGGCGCCGGAGGAGCCGTGGTTGAGCTGGCCGGGCTTGGACTTCGCCAGCGCCACCAGCTCGGCCAGCGTCTTCACCGGCAGGTTGTTGGTGACGAAGATGACGTTGGGCACGCGGATCAGCAGCCCGACATTGGCGAGGTCGGACGGCTTGTAGGGGATCTGCCCCTCGTACAGCGCGTAGTTGATGGCGCCGGAGGAGACGGTCTGCATCAGGATGGTGTAGCCGTCCGGATCCGCCTTGGCGACGACGTCGGAGCCGATGTTGCCGCCGGCGCCGGCGCGGTTCTCCACCGGGAAGGGCTGGCCGAGGCGCTGCTGCAGCCGCGCCGCCAGGATGCGCGCCGCGATGTCCGTGGTGCCGGCGGGGACGAAGGGCACGATCAGCCGCACCGGGCGGTTCGGCCAGTTCCCGGCATCCTGCGCGGCGGCGTGGCGGGGCAAGGCGGCGAGCGGCAGGCTGGCGGCGCCCAGGGCGGTGCCCAGCAGGGCGCGGCGGTGCATGTGCGGCATGATCGTCTCCTCGCGGTGGCCGGCATCCCGTGCGCCGGCCTTGTCCGCCCTCGTTCATGTCGCATTCCGATCGGCCGGGGCAAGCCCTTGCGGCGCAGCCCCGGCCCGTTTGCGCGCTCAGCGCGCGGCGCGCACCTCGGTGGCCAGGGTCTGCTCGTCCACGCGCGGCACGTAGGTGAGGCCGCGGCGCAGGCCCCACACGCTCTTCTGCGTGTGCAGCGGGATCAGCGCCACGTCCTCCATGGCCAGCGTCATCGCCTGGCGGTGCAGCCGCTCGCGCGCGCCCTCGTCGAGCGTGGCGAGGCCCTCGGCCGTCAGCCGGTCCATCTCCGGGTTGCTGTAGCGGCCGTAGTTGGACAGGCCGAGCCCGCTCTCCGGCGTGCGGGTGCCGAGGATGGCGCGCAGCGAGGTGGAGGGCTCGCCCAGGCTGTTGCTCCAGCCGAGCAGGTAGGCCGAGGCCTCGGAGCGGTTCAGCCGGCCGATCAGTGTGGCCAGGGGCTGCGCGTCCACCTGCGTCTTCACGCCGATGCGCGTCCACATCTGCGCCACCACCTGCAGGATCTGCGCGTCGTTCACGTAGCGGTCGTTCGGGCCGCGCAGGGTGACGCTGAAGCCCTTCGGGTAGCCGGCCTCGGCCAGCAGGGTGCGGGCGCGGTTCACGTCATAGGCCGGCACGGGGATGGCGGGCTCGTGGCCGAAGGCGCCCGGCGGCATGAACTGCCCCGCCGGCACGGCGGCCCCCTCCATCACCCGCTGCACGATGGCGGGGCGGTTGATGGCGATGGAGAGCGCCTCGCGCACGCGCCTGTCCTGCAGCGGGTTGCGCTCCAGCTTCTCGCCCTCCGGCCCGGTGATGTCGGGCGAGACGGCGCGGAACACGTCGAGGCCGAGGAAGATCAGCCGCAGGCTGGTGCCCTCCACCACCGAGACGCGGTTGTCGGCGCGCAGCTTGGCGATGTCGGGCGTCGGCACGTTGTCGATCATCGCCACGTCGCCCGAGAGCAGGGCGGCGACGCGCGGGCCGGAATTGGTGATGATGCGGTAGTCCACCTTCTCCCACTCGGGCCTGGCGCCCCAGTAGGCGTCGTTGCGCACCATCTCCACCCGGTCGTTCGGCGCGTAGCGGACGAAGCGGAAGGGCCCGGTGCCCACCGCCACATCGGCGCTGTTGAAGGCGGCGGAGGCGACGCCCTCGCCCAGGCTGCGCGGGATGATGAAGATCTGCGACAGGTCGTTCGGCAGCAGCGGGTAGGGCTTGGCGGTCTTCAGCCGGACGGTGCGGTCATCGACCACCTCCACGCCGGTGATGGCGCGGGTGTAGACGGCGAAGGAGCTCGGGCTCTGCACCGTCGGCACGCGCCGGATGGAGAAGGCCACGTCCTCGGCGGTGAGGGGCGCGCCGTTGTGGAACTTCACCCCCGGCCGCAGCGTGAACTCCCAGGTGGTGTCGTCCACCAGCTTCCAGGATTCCGCCAGGCTGGGGCGGATGCGGGCGTTCTCGTCGCGCTGCGTCAGCGCCTCGAACATGTGCGCCGAGAGCATGATGCTCGGCGTCAGCGTGTAGTAGTGCGGGTCGATGCTGGCGGGCGGCGCGGAGACGCCCATGCTCAGCGTCTGCGCGCCGGCCGGGGCGAGGGCGGCGGCGCCGAGCAGCGCGGTGGCGCCCATCAGGACGGCCTTGGGCAGGGTGGCGCGGATGGCGCGGGAAAGGCGGTTCATGCGCGGTTCTCCTCGGCGCCGCCGAGCTCCTGCTGCACCAGGCTCGCCCAGTAGGCGGCGCCGAGCGCCAGGATGTCGTCGTTGAAGTCGTATTGCGGCGTGTGGACGTTGTGGAAGCTGCCATCGGCGTTGACGCCGTTGCCGATGCGCATGAACACGCCCGGCTTCTCCTGCAGCATGAAGGCGAAGTCCTCGCCCCCCGTGCTCATCGGGAACTCGCCGACCTGCGCCTCGCCCACCAGCGCCGCGGCGGCGGCATTGGCCACCGGCACCTTCTCCGGCGTGTTGACGGTGGGCGGGCAGAGCGCCTCGTAGGTGAACTCGGCGGTGCAGCCATGGGCGGCGGCGAGCGTCTCGGCCAGCGCCTGGAGGCGGGCCTTGATGACGGCCTGCGCCTCGGGGCGGAAGTAGCGCGCCGTGCCGCGCACCGTCACCTTGGCCGGCATCACGTTGGGCGAGCCGAAGGTGCCGCCATTGACATGGCCGACGGAGAGCGCGGCGCTCTCGGTGGGCTTCAGGTTGCGCGGCAGGATGGTGTGCACGGCGAGCAGGAAGTGGCCCAGCACCACCGTCACGTCGGTGGCCAGGTGCGGCGCGGCGCCGCCATGCCCGCCCGTGCCCTGGAAGGTGACGCCCCAGAAATCGGCGCCGGCCAGGATCGGGCCGGGGCGCGTCGCGAACTGGCCGACCGGCATGCCCGGCGTGTTGTGCATGCCATAGACGGCATCGACCGGGAAGCGCTCGAACAGCCCGTCGCGGATCATCGCGGGGGCGCCGGTGCCGGCCTCCTCGGCGGGCTGGAAGATGAAGTGCACGGTGCCGGCGAAGTCCGGCTTCCGCGCCAGGTACTTCGCCGCGCCGAGCAGCATGGTGGTGTGGCCGTCATGGCCGCAGGCATGCATCTTGCCGGGAACGGTGGAGGCATGGGCGAAGCTGTTCTCCTCCTGGATGAACAGCGCGTCCATGTCGGCGCGCAGGCCGATGGCGCGGGGCTGGTTGCTGCCGGCCGCGCGGCCGCCGCGCAGCGTGCCGACGACGCCCGTGCCGCCGATCCCCTCGGTGACCTCGATGCCCCATTCGCGCAGCTTGGCGGCCACCAGGGCGGCGGTGCGGTGCTCCTCGAAGCGGGTCTCCGGGTGGCGGTGGATGTCGCGGCGGATCTCGGTCAGTTCCGGCTCGTAGGCCTTGATGTCGTTCAGGACGTCCTGCCGCATCGGTTCGCTCCCTCCCTGGGGTCTGTGCGCGTGGGCTGCGTGTGGGGGCAGGCAAACTGCGGCCCGGCCCGGCGGCGGTCAACCATCGGCGGGCGGGGGGCGGGCATTCTGTGGACGATTGTCCAGCATGATGGAAGAATGGTTTCCCTCCCCAACCGGATGCGCCCGACCATGCCCGAGATCCGCCCCGAGATACGCGACGCCACCGAGGCAGACCTGCCCGCCATCCTGGCCATCCTGAACCAGGCCATCCGCGAGACCACCGCCATCTGGCACACCGCCGAGGCGACGCTGGAGGCGCGGCTGGCCTGGCTGCGGGAGCGGCAGGGGCGTGGCCTGCCGGTGCTGGTGGCGGTCGATGGCGGGGTGGTGCGCGGCTTCGCCAGCTATGGCGATTTCCGCCCCTTCGCCGGCTACGCGGCCACGGTGGAGCACTCGGTCTATGTGGACCCGGCGGCGCAGGGGAAGGGGATCGGCCGCGCGCTGCTGGAGGCGCTGGTGGCGCACGCCCAAGGAGCGGGGCTGCATGTGATGGTGGGCGCCATCGAGGCCGGCAACGCCGCCTCCGTCGCCCTGCACCGCAAGGCGGGGTTCGAGGAGGCTGGCGTGCTGCGCGAGGTCGGCCGCAAGTTCGACCGCTGGCTCGACCTGCTGTTCATGACGCGGCGGCTGTAGGCCCGCCGCGCGCGGCCTTTCAGCCTGCCGCTCGGCCCGCTGGCCGGATGGCGGCCTCGGCCTGCCGGCCGAGATGCTCGGCCAGCCCCTCGGGCAGCTTCAGCCGGTGCGCCAGCGCCGCCAGGTAGGCGCGCTCGGCCGGCTCGTCCGGGTCCATGGCGAGGCAGGAGACGAGGTAGATCTCCGCCGCCTGCTCCGGCGTGCGCGCCGCGGCGGCCACCTCGCTGACGCCGATGGGGGTGTCGAGCGTGTCGAAGACGAAGGCCTTGGCCTCGGCGTCCAGCCCGGCCTTCTCCACCTGCTCGAAGATGCGCGCGCGCTCCTCGGCATCGATATGGCCATCGGCGCGGGCGGCGCCGATCATGGCGCGGATCAGCGACAGCTCGAAGGCCTCGCCCCCCGCCGCCGGCGCCGCGCCGGGCAGGAAGCGCGGCTCCACCGCCTCGACGTCGCGCGCCGTCACGGTGGGGGCGGCCTGCGGCGCCTGCCCAGCCTGCCAGTTCTGCCAGGCGCGGTGCGCCAGGGCGCCCAGCACCGCGGCGCCGCCATGGCTCAGCAGCCCGCCGCCGCCGCCGCGCTTGCCGGATTTCTTGCCGAGCATGGTGCCGAGCAGCCCGCCGGCGGCGGTGATGCCCGCCAGCCCGCCCAGGCTGCCACCCAGTCCGCTGCCACCCAGTCCGCTGCCACCCAGCCCGCTGCCGCCCGATGCCCCGCCGCGGCCGAGGATCTGCTGCGCGGCCTGCGCCAGCCCGCCGGCCAGCCCGCCGCCGCCGGAGGCATTGCCGGCGGGGGGCGGCGCGCCCCAGGGCGAGGTACCTGAGGGCGAGGTACCTGAGGGCGAGGCACCTGAGGGCGAGGCACCCGAGGGGGAGCCGGGAGGGCGCTGGCCCTGCTGGCCGGACAGGCCGGCACCCAGGAAGCGGTCGAGGAGAGCCTTGGCGTCGATCATGCCCTGCATGTCGGGATGCGCCGGGGCGCGCGCAAGATGACACGCCGTTCATGTGCCGCCGGGGGGCGCGCCCTCAGTCGGCCGGGCCCGGCGGCAGGTCGGGGTAGATGTCGCGGTAGGCGTGCCAGGTGGCGTGGCCGATCAGCGGCAGGGCGACGACGAGGCCGAGGAAGAAGGGCACCAGCGCCAGCCCGATGAACAGCACGATCAGCCCGGCCCACAGCGCCATGGCGCGCCAGTTCTCCATCACCCCCCGCCAGGAGGCGATGACGGCCTCGATGGCGGAGATGTCGCGCGCCACCAGCATCGGCACGGAGAGGGCGGAGATGCCGAAGGCCAGCGCCGCCAGCAGGAAGCCCATCCCCGTGCCGGCGATGAGGAAGGGCAGCAGCCGCTCGGAGCCGAGCAGCGCCAGCGGCAGCCGCTCCAGCGAGGGGGAGAAGCCGGTGCCGAAGCAGAGGGCGAAGAGCAGCCCCGCCAGCCGCACCCAGAACAGGTGCAGCAGCAGCAGCACGCCGCCCATCATCGCCAGTTGCCCGCCATTGCGGCGGAAGCCGTCCAGCGCCTGCGGCCAGCCGCTGCCGAGCCCCACGGCGCGGCGGCGGGAGACCTCGTAGAGCCCGGCGGCCAGCAGCGGCGCCACCAGGAAGAAGCCGGCGGTGGCGGGCAGGATGGCCCAGAGCGTGTGCGTCCGCTGCGCCAGCAGGGCCAGGGCCCAGCCGGCCAGGGTGAGCGCCGCGCCGTAGGAGAGGCCGAGCAGCGGCGCCGCCCAGAGGTCGTTCCAGCCCGCGGCCAGCCAGGCCCAGGGGCGGTCGTGCGGCACGGCGCGCGGCGCCGGGATGGCCTGCGGCGTGGCGATGGCGTGCGTCTGCGGCATCGGCGGGGTCCCTGTGCTGCGAATGGTGTGCTGCGAATGGTGTGCTGCGGGTGGGGTGCTGGGGGCGGTGTTGCGGCGGCACCATAGCGGCGGATGCGGCGCGCGGGGTTGATGCGGATCAAGGACGCGCGAGCGGCGGGGGCGCTACCTGCCGCCTGATCCCGCGCGGGCCCCGGAGGCCGGCGCGGCCGCACCGGGGGCGGCCTCCCCCGCAGACGACCGGAGATTTCAGCCATGCCCGAAGGAGGCCACGCCGCGCGCCTCGCCGCAGTGAGCGGCAGCTGGCGGCAGGAGAGCTATGTGGACGGCCCGATCCGGGCCATGGCGGTGGCCACGCTGTTCTGGGGCATCGTGGGCTTCCTGGTCGGCGTGGTGGTGGCCTCGCAGCTGGCCTTCCCGCTGCTGAACCTCGACCTCGAATGGACCACCTTCGGCCGGCTGCGGCCGGTGCACACCAGCGCCGTCATCTTCGCCTTCGGCGGCAACGCGCTGCTCTGCACCAGCCTCTACGTGGTGCAGCGCACCTGCCGCGCCCGGCTGTTCGGCGGCGAGGAGATGGGCTGGTTCCTGTTCTGGGGCTACCAGTTCTTCATCGTCATGGCGGCGCTCGGCTACGTGCTGGGCGTGACCCAGGGCAAGGAATACGCCGAGCCCGAATGGTATGTGGACCTGTGGCTGACGGTGGTGTGGGTGTCCTACCTGGTCGCCTTCGGCGGCACCATCCTCCGGCGCGAGGAGCCGCACATCTACGTGGCCAACTGGTTCTTCCTCGCCTTCATCATCACCGTGGCGATGCTGCACATCGGCAACAACATCGCGCTGCCGCTCAGCCTCGGCCACGTGAAGTCCTACGGTGCCGCCTCGGGCGTGCAGGACGCGATGATCCAGTGGTGGTACGGCCACAACGCGGTGGGCTTCTTCCTCACCGCCGGCTTCCTCGGCATCATGTACTACTTCATCCCGAAGCAGGCGGACCGGCCGGTCTATTCCTACCGGCTGTCGATCATCCACTTCTGGTCGCTGATCTTCCTCTACATCTGGGCGGGCCCGCACCACCTGCACTACACCGCGCTGCCGGACTGGGCGCAGACCCTCGGCATGGTGTTCTCCGTCATGCTGTGGATGCCCTCCTGGGGCGGCATGATCAACGGGCTGATGACCCTCTCCGGCGCCTGGGACAAGCTGCGCACCGATCCGGGCCTGCGCTTCTCGGTCGCCGCCGTCGGCTTCTACGCCATGGCCACCTTCGAGGGGCCGGTGATGTCGATCAAGGCGGTGAACGCGCTCTCCCACTACACCGACTGGACGATCGGCCACGTGCATTCGGGCGCGCTCGGCTGGAACGGCTTCATCACCTTCGGCGCGCTGTACTGGCTGGTGCCGCGCCTGTGGGGAAAAACCGAGCTGTACTCGAAGAAGCTGGCCGAGTGGCACTTCTGGATCGCGACCCTCGGCATCGTCCTCTACATCACCGCCATGTGGGTGTCGGGCATCATGCAGGGGCTGATGTGGCGCTCCTACGACGAGCTGGGCTTCCTCCAGTACTCCTTCGTCGAGACCGTCGCGGCGATGCACCCCTACTACGTCATCCGCATGCTGGGCGGCGTGCTCTACCTCAGCGGCGCGCTGCTGATGGCCTACAACCTGTGGCGCACCGTGCGCGACGTGCCGCAGACCCAGCCGCTCGTCACCCCCGTCTTCCCCGCCGCCTCCCCCGCCGAATAAGGAACTGGCAGCAATGTTCCGTCGTCTCAGCCATGCGCTGGTCGAGAAGAACCTGATCCTGATGGGGGTGCTCACCCTCATCACGGTCTCGATCGGCGGCCTGGTGCAGATCGTCCCGCTCTTCGCGGTGGAGACCACCATCGAGCGCGTGGAGGGCATCCGCCCCTACACGCCGCTCGAGCTGATGGGCCGCGACATCTATGTGCGCGAGGGCTGCTACACCTGCCACAGCCAGATGGTGCGCCCCTTCCGCGACGAGCTGGAGCGCTATGGCCACTACAGCCTCGCCGCCGAGAGCCTCTACGACCATCCGTTCCAGTGGGGCAGCAAGCGCACGGGGCCGGACCTCGCCCGTGTCGGCGGCCGCTACTCGGATGACTGGCACGCGGCGCACCTGCGCAGCCCGCGCGCCGTGGTGCCGGAGAGCGTGATGCCGCCCTACGCCTTCCTCGACCGCCGGCTCGACTACCGCGACATCGCCGACAACCTGCGCGGCCAGCGCGCCGTCGGCGTGCCCTACACCGACGCGATGATCGCCAACGCGAAGGCCGACCTCGAGGCGCAGGCGAAGCCGGACCAGGACCCTGCCGGCTTCCAGGGCCGCTACGCCCGCGCGCGCCAGGGCGCCTTCGACGGCAATGGCCGCGACATCACCGAGATGGACGCGGTGGTGGCCTATCTGCAGATGCTCGGCACGCTGGTGACGTTCAGCGAAGTCACGCCCGAGCGCGTGCGGCAGCAGTGAGCGGGGAGGGGGCGATGCTCGCGATCTACCCGCTGCTGAAGGCCGCCTGGGTGGTGTGGTTCTTCCTGCTGTTCGGCTTCATCCTCGCCTGGGTGCTGCGGCCGGGCCGGCGCCACGCCTACCAGGCGCTGGCCGACATTCCCCTGCGCGACGAGGCGCCGCGCGCGCGGCGCCCGAACCGGAGCATCTGACGATGCCGACCAAGATCGAGAAGGACGCCGTCAGCGGCCGGGACACCACCGGCCATGAGTGGGACGGCATCAAGGAACTCAACACGCCGCTGCCGAAGTGGTGGATCTACACCTTCTACGCCACCATCGTCTTCGCGCTGGTGTGGGTGGTGCTCTACCCGGCGCTGCCGATCCGCGGCGCCACCGGCTTCACCGGCTGGACGGCGCGCGGCGCCATCGTCGACGAGATGGTGGAGCGCGCCAACCAGCAGGCGCCGATGCTGAACGCGCTGCGCGGGGCGACGCCGCAGCAGATCGTGGCGGATGCCGACCTGCGCAACTTCGCCCTCGCCGGCGGGCGCGTGGCCTTCGCCAACAACTGCGCCGGCTGCCATGGCGCGGGCGGGCAGGGCGCGCCGGGCGGCTTCCCGAGCCTCGCCGACGATGACTGGATCTGGGGCGGCAAGCTGGACCAGATCCGCGACACCATCCGCCACGGCGTCCGCAACACCGAGGACGAGGCGGCGCGCGCCACCATGATGCCGCGCTTCCTGGCCGACGGGCTGCTGAAGCCGGCGCAGGTGAACGACGTGGCCGAGCATGTGCTGGGCCTCTCCGGCCGCGCCACCGACCCGGCGGCCGCCGGGCGCGGCGCTGCCCTCTTCGCCGAGAACTGCGCCAGCTGCCATGGCGAGCGCGGCCTCGGCAACCGCGAGATGGGCGCGCCCAACCTGGCCGACCAGGTGTGGCTCTATGGCGGCGACAAGGCGGCGGTGGTGCACAGCATCGCCTATGCCCGCGCCGGCGTGATGCCCTCCTGGAGCACGCGGCTCGACCCGGCGGTGGTGAACATGCTCGCCGTCTATGTCCACGCCCTCGGCGGCGGCGAGGCGGAGTAGCGCGCCATGGGCCGGATCGACCCCGCCGACAGGACCGCCCCGCCGCCGGAGCCCTCGCTCTACGCCAGCCGGCAGAAGGTCTATCCGCGCGCCGTGCAGGGGCGGGTGCGGCGGGCGAAATGGGCGATCCTGGCCCTCTGCCTCGCGCTCTACTACCTGGTGCCCTGGCTGCGCTGGGAGCGCGGCCCGGGGATGCCGGACCAGGCGGTGCTGGCCGACATCGCCAATGCCCGCCTGTTCCTGTTCTGGATCGAGATCTGGCCGCAGGAGATCTACTTCCTCACCGGGCTGCTGGTACTGGGCGCCATCGGGCTGTTCGCCGCCACCTCGCTGTTCGGCCGCGTCTGGTGCGGCTTCACCTGCCCGCAGACGGTCTGGACCGACCTGTTCATGTGGGTGGAGCGGAAGATCGAGGGCGACCGCAACGCCCGCATGAAGCTGGACGCGGCGCCCTGGAGCCGCGCCAAGCTGGCGCGCAAGGCGGCGAAGCACGCCGCCTGGCTGGCCATCGCCGCGGCCACGGGCGGCGCCTGGATCATGTACTTCCAGGACGCGCCGACGGTGACGCGCGAGATCCTCACCGGCGGCGCCAGCCTCGAGACCTACTTCTTCTTCGGCCTGTTCACCGCCACCACCTACGTGCTGGCCGGCTGGGCGCGCGAGCAGGTCTGCACCTACATGTGCCCCTGGCCGCGCTTCCAGGCGGCGATGCTGGACGAGAACTCGCTCGTCGTCACCTACCGCGCCTGGCGCGGCGAGCCGCGCGGCAAGGCCAAGGCCGAGGGCATCGGCGACTGCGTCGACTGCCGCGCCTGCGTGCATGTCTGCCCCACCGGCATCGACATCCGCGACGGGCAGCAGCTCGAATGCATCGGCTGCGGCCTGTGCATCGACGCCTGCGACGACGTGATGCGCAAACTGGGCCGCCCCAATGGCCTCGTCGCCTTTGAGACGCTGGCCAACCTCGCCGCCAGCGAGGCCGCCACCACGGGCCTGGCACCCGGCCCGGTGCGGCAGGTCTGCGGCATGAAGGCGCGCCAGCCGGTGCGCTTCTCCCGCCCGCGCACCTGGATGTATGCCGGCGTGCTGGGCGCCGTGGCGCTGGTGATGCTGGGCGCCTTCCTGCTGCGCGACACCGCGACGCTGACCGTGCTGCGCGACCGCGCGCCGCTCTATGTCCGCCTCTCCGACGGCGCCCTGCGCAACGGCTACACGCTGAAGCTGGCCAACCGCCGGCGCGGCGAGGCGGCGCTGGCCCTGGCGCTGGACGCGCCGCAGGGCTTCCGCCTGGTGGTGCAGGACAGCGAGACGGACGCCGCCGGCCGCCCGCTGCTGGCGCTGCGGCCGGACGGGGTGACGCAGTGGCGCGCCCTGGTCACCGCGCCCGCGGGCCTGCGGCTGGCGGAGAGCACGCCGGTGCGCTTCCGCCTGCTGGATGCGGAGGGCCGCACCGTGCTGTCCGAGCGCAGCGTCTTCCTCGGCCCGAAGTAAGGGAGTTTCCGCCATGGATGGCTCGACCGCCGCCGCCGCCCCGCTCCCCCGGCCCCGCCGCAGCGGCTGGATTCCCTGGGTGTTCGTGGGCGGCATGGCGCTGGTGATCGCGGTGAACGGCATGCTGATCTGGGCGGCGCTGTCCAGCTTCACCGGCGTCACCGTGGGCCGCGCCTATGACCGCGGCCTCGCCTACAATGACGTGCTGGCCGAGAGCGCCCGGCAGCGGGCGCTGGGCTGGCGCGCCACGCTGCGGCTGGAGGAGGGGGTGCTCGCCCTCGCCGCCGAGGATGCGGCGGGCCGCCCCGTGGCCGGCACGGTGCAGGGCCTGCTGCTGCGCCCGCTGAGCGGCGAGACGGTGCCGCTCAACTTCGCCGCCGCCGCGCCGGGCCACTTCCTCGCCGAGGCGAATCCGCCATGGCCGGGGCAGTGGGAGGCGCGGCTGGTGCTGACCGGCCCGGGCGGCCGGCAGTTCGACATCCGCCAGAGGATCGTGGTGAGGAGCGCCGCGCCATGACCGCGCTGCTGGCCGAGGCGGCGCCCCGGGGTGCCGCCGCCTGCGCCCATTGCGGCGCGCCCCTGCCGGAGGGGGCGGCGCGCTTCTGCTGCGCGGGCTGCGCGGGCGCGCACGCGCTGGTCTCCGGCCTCGGCCTCGATGCCTTCTACCGCCGGCAGGAGACCGCCGCCGGCACGCTGCGCCCGGCGGAGGCCCCGCCCGAGACGGATTTCGCCGCCCTCGCCCTGCCCGGGCGCGGCGGCACCCACACGCTGGAGCTGATGGTCTCCGGCCTCACCTGCGGCGCCTGCGTCTGGCTGCTGGAGCAGGCGCTGGCGCAGGAGCCGGACGTGCTGCGCGCCCGCGCCAGCCTCTCGGCCCGCCGGCTCACCCTGGAATGGCGGGGCGGGGCGGCGCGCGCCAACGCGCTGGTGGCGCTGATCGCCCGGCTCGGCTTCCGCGCCGCGCCCTGGTCCCCCGCCTGCCTGCGCGCCACCGAGGATGCCGAGGGGCGGGCGCTGCTGCGCGCGCTCGGCATCGCCGCCTTCGGCATGATGAACGTCATGCTGGTCTCGGTGGCGGTCTGGGCCGGCACCGACATGGGCGAGGCCACGCGCCACCTGATGCACTGGCTGGCGGCGCTCATCGGCCTGCCGGTGGTGCTGGTGGCGGGCATGCCCTTCTACCGCTCCGCCTGGCGCTCGGTGCGGGCGGGGCGGCCGAACATGGACCTCGCCGTCTCGCTCGGCATCCTCGCCACCACGGCGATGAGCCTCTCCGAGACGCTGCGCAACGGCGACTACACCTGGTTCGACGGTGCCACCGCCCTGCTGGCGCTGCTGCTGGCGGGCCGGGTGCTGGACCGCGCCGCGCGCCGCCGCGCCCGCCAGGCGGTGGCCGAGCTGCTGGCGCTGCAGGAGGGCACGGTGCAGCGGCTCTGCTCGTCGGGGGTGGCGGAGTCCTGCCCCGCCGCCGCCATCCGCGCCGGCGACCGCATCCTGCTGGCGCGCGGCGAGCGGCTGCGGCTGGACGGGGTGGTGGATAGCCCCGAGGCGCTGGTCGACACCGCCGCCACCTCCGGCGAGAGCCTGCCGCGCCTGCTGCGCCGGGGCGAGGCCCTGGCCGCCGGCGCGGTGAATCTCGGCGACCCCTTCGTGCTGCGCGTCACCGCCGCGCTGGCCGACGGCTCGCTCGCCGCCATGGCGCGGCTGCTGGAGCGGGCGGAGCAGGCGCGCGGCCGCTTCGTCTCCATCGCCGACAAGGCGGCGCGCTTCTACGTGCCGGCGGCGCATGCGGTGGCGCTGGCCACCTTCCTCGGCTGGTGGCTGTGGGTGGGCGTCTCCTGGCAGGCGGCGCTGGTGCCGGCCGTCGCCGCGTTGATCATCACCTGCCCCTGCGGCCTCGCCATCGCCGTGCCGGCGGTGCAGGTGGCGGCGAGCGGCGCGCTGTTCCGCCGCGGCGTGCTGGTGGCCTCGGCCACCGCGCTGGAGCGGCTGGCCGGCGCCGGCCATGTGGTGCTCGACAAGACCGGCACGCTGACCGAAGGCCGCCCCGTGCTGCTGGAGGAGCCGGGCCGGCCCCCCTCGGCGCTGCGCGAGGCGGCGGCGCTGGCGCGGGCCTCGCGCCACCCGCTGGCGCGCGCCCTGGTGGCGGCCTGCCCCGATGCGCCCCCCGCGCCGGAGGGCGTGGTGGAGGTGCCGGGCCAGGGCCTCCGCCTCGCCGGTGTGCAGGGGGGCGGGCCGGAGGGCGAGACGCGCCTCGGCAGCGCCCCCTTCATCGGCCTGCCGCAGGAGGATGAGGGGCTGACGCTGTGGCTGGCGCGCCCCGGCCTCTCCCCCGTGCCCTTCCGCTTCGCCGACCGGCTGCGGGAGGATGCCGCCCCCGCCGTGGCGGCGCTGCGGGAGCTGGGGCTGGAGGCCGAGCTGCTCTCGGGCGACGCGCCGCCGGCGGTGGAGGCCGCCGCCCACGCCGCCGGCATCGGGCCGTGGCAGGCGCGCGCCACGCCGGAGGGCAAGGCGGAGCGCATCGCCGCGCTGAGCGTGGCCGGGCACCGGCCGCTGATGGTGGGGGATGGCATCAACGACGCCGCCGCCCTGGCGCTGGCGCATGTCTCGGCCACGCCGCAGGGCGCCACCGACCTGGCGCAGGGCGCGGCCGACCTGGTGCTGCGCGGGGAAGGGCTGGGGGCGCTGCCCTACGCCATCCGCGTGGCGCGGCGGGCGCAGCGCCTGGCGCGGCAGAATATCGCCTTCAGCTTGATCTACAACATGGTCGCGGTGCCCTGCGCGGTGCTGGGATACGCCACGCCGCTGATCGCGGCGCTGGTGATGGCCTCCTCCTCCATCATCGTCATCCTCAATGCGCTGCGCGCCGGGAAGGTGAAGGCATGAGTGCCCTGCTGCTGCTGGTGCCGCTGGCGCTGTTCCTGGGCGGCCTCGCCCTGCTGCTGTTCCTCTGGACGCTGCGCGCCCGCCAGTATGACGATTTGGACGGCGCCGCCGCCCGCATCCTCTACGACGACCTGCCCTCCAAGCCGCGAGACCCCCGATGAGCCCCACCCGCATCTTCTTCCTGCTGTTCTCGGCGCTGATCGCCCTCACCGGCCTGCTGGCCGCCGGCGCCTCGGTGGACGGGCCGCTGACCCTGTTCGGCCTCGGCCTGTTCCTGTTCGGGGTGTTCTTCGCCCTGTTCCTGGTCAAGCGCACCTATGACGAGGCGGAAGATCTGGGCTGAGGCGCGCGGCTTCCCGGCCGCCACCGCCGGCCGGGACACGGCGGGAGAAGGGGGACCTTCGAGAAGCCCCCCGCGGCCATGCCCCTGTGGCATGGCCGCCTCCCTTCCCGCAGGGCGGCGCGGCAGCGGCCTTCACCCCATATCAACCCATTAGCCGTTGACGCGCTGCGCCCGCGCCCTCATGGTCCGGCGCCCTTTTTCCACCAGCTTCTGGGAATGGATTTCCGATGCCTGCGATCACGCTGCCCGACCAGTCCGTCCGCGTCTTCGACGAGGCGGTGACGGGCACCACCGTGGCCGCCGCCATCGGGCCCGGCCTCGCCAAGGCGGCGCTGGCCATGCAGGTCGATGGCGTGCTGCGCGACCTCTCCCACCGCATCGAGTCCGACGCCGCCGTGCGCTTCATCACGCGGCGCGACCCCGAGGCGCTCGAGATGATCCGTCACGATGCCGCGCATGTGCTGGCCGAAGCCGTCCAGGAGCTCTACCCCGGCACGCAGGTGACGATCGGCCCCGCCATCGAGGGCGGCTTCTACTACGACTTCGCCCGCAACGAGCCCTTCACGCCCGAGGACTTCCCGGCGATCGAGGCGAAGATGCGGGAGATCATCTCGCGGAACGCCGCCTTCGTGCGCGAGGAATGGCCGCGCGAGGAGGCGATCGCCTTCTTCGAGGCCAAGGGCGAGCGCTACAAGGCCGAGCTGATCCGCGACCTGCCGGTGGAGGTGCCGATCAGCATCTACCGCCAGGGCGAGTGGCTCGACCTCTGCCGCGGCCCGCACATGCGGAGCACGGGCGATATCGGCTCCGCCTTCAAGCTGATGAAGGTGGCCGGCGCCTACTGGCGGGGCGACCACCGCAACGCCATGCTCAGCCGCATCTACGCCACCGCCTGGCGCGACCAGAAGGAGCTGGACGCCCACCTGCACCAGCTGGAGGAAGCCGAGCGCCGCGACCACCGCAAGATCGGCAAGGAGATGGGCCTGTTCCACCTCCAGGAGGAGGCGGTGGGCAGCATCTTCTGGCACCCCAAGGGCTGGCGCCTCTACAGCCGGGTGCAGGACTACATGCGCCGCCGGCTGGACGCCGCCCTCTACCAGGAGGTGCGCACGCCGCAGCTGGTGGACCGCAAGCTGTGGGAGGCCTCCGGCCACTGGGAGAAGTTCCGCGAGAACATGTTCCTGGCGACCGTGGACGACGAGTCCGAGAAGGACCGCCTGCTGGCGCTGAAGCCGATGAACTGCCCCTGCCACGTGCAGATCTTCAACCAGGGCCTCCGCTCCTACCGCGAGCTGCCGCTGCGCATGGCCGAGTTCGGCGCCTGCCACCGCTACGAGCCCTCCGGCGCGCTGCACGGCATCATGCGCGTCCGCAGCTTCGTGCAGGACGACGCGCACATCTTCTGCTCGGAGGACCAGATCGCCGGCGAGACGGTGGAGTTCGTCGCGCTGCTCTCGGCGATCTACCGGGATTTCGGCTTCGAGAGCTTCCGCGTGAAGTTCTCCGACCGGCCGGAGAAGCGCGCCGGCGACGACGCCACCTGGGACCGCGCCGAGGGCGCGCTGAAGCAGGCCTGCGCCACCGCCGGGGTGGAGTACGAGCTGAACCCGGGGGAGGGCGCCTTCTACGGCCCGAAGCTGGAATTCGTCCTGCGCGACGCCATCGGCCGCGACTGGCAGTGCGGCACGCTGCAGGTGGATTTCGTGCTGCCCGAGCGGCTCGACGCCCAGTATGTGGGGGAGGATGGCAACCGCCACCGCCCCGTCATGCTGCACCGCGCCATCCTCGGCTCCTTCGAGCGCTTCCTCGGCATCCTGATCGAGGAGCATGCCGGGCGCTTCCCGCTCTGGCTGGCGCCCGTCCAGGTGGCGGTCGCCACCATCGTGGACGAGGCGGCGCCCTTCGCCCGCCAGGTGGCCGCCGCGCTGCAGAAGGCCGGGCTTGCGGTGGAGCTCGATCTGCGCAATGAAAAGATCAACCGCAAGGTCGTCGACCATATCGACCAGCGCGTGCCCGTGCTGGCCGTGATCGGCCGGCGCGAGGCGGAGGAGGGCAAGGTGGTGCTGCGCCGCCTGCCCGGGCGCGAGCAGGTGACGCTGACGCTGCAGGAGGCCGTGGCCACCCTTGCGGCGGAGGCAACGCCTCCCGATCTGAAAGAGCAGGCAATGGTTGCAGCAGCGTGACTGCTGCACCATAAGACTCACCCAAAGCGTTTCAACAGCGACAGGAGCCGACTCTGGCCCGAGGCCCTATTCCGAACCAATTGCCCGCCCGCGACGGACCGCGTGTGAACGAGGATATCCGCGTTCCGCAGGTGCGCCTGATCGACCAGGACGGCGAGATGCTCGGCGTGATGAGCGCGCGCGAAGCCCTGCTGCGCGCCTATGAGCTGGGCATGGATCTCCTGGAGATCAGCCCCAACGCCGTGCCGCCGGTCTGCAAGATCACCGACTACGGCAAGTACAAGTACGAGCAGCAGAAGAAGGCCAACGAGGCCCGCAAGAAGCAGAAGATCGTCGAGATCAAGGAAATCAAGGTTCGCCCGAACATTGATGACCATGATTACGACGTGAAGATGCGCGCGGCCAAGTCCTTCATCGAGGAAGGCGACAAGGTGAAGGTCACCCTGCGCTTCCGTGGCCGCGAGATGGCCCACCAGGACCTGGGCGTGAAGGTTCTGGAGCGCATCCGCACCGAGCTGGCCGAGCTGGCCAAGGTCGAGCAGATGCCGCGCCTCGAGAACCGCCAGATGATCATGGTGCTGGCGCCGCGCTGAGCGGCCCGCGCCTCATCCGAGCCGCCGGCCTTGTGCCGTCGCGAAGGCCCAGGGACATCGCCCCTGGGCTTTTTTTTTGCGCCCGGCCTTCCTCGTGCCACCGTCAGCGGCGCGGGAAGCGCAGATCCAGCCCGCGCGCGCGCCAGCCGGCCTCGATCATCGCCTTGTCGATCAGCCCGGAGGGGTCGGCCTTGCGCGGCGCGGTGGCCAGGCCCGGCGCCCGCTCCCGCCGCCAGACGCCGAGCAGGCGGCGCAGCTCCACCAGCGGCTCCGGATGGTCGTCCACCCGCAGGTCGATGTCGGGGAAGTCCTCCGTCGTCACCAGCTTCATGGCGGCCGATTGCCGGCCGCGCCGGTCGCCGCCCGCGGCCTCGCCGGCATCCAGCGCCAGCACCAGCCGCTCGGGCAGCAGCAGCCCGGTGCCGGCGCGGAAGGTGGCCGCCGTCTCCCCCACCACGGCGGGGTTGGCCAGCATGTTGCCGGCCACGCTGAAGCCGGGGCCGGATTGCGAGCCGGCCCATTCCACGCAGCTCTCGCCGGTCCAGGCGGCGGTGCGGCCCTGGCGGTCCACGGCGTGGATCTGGCGCAGCGCGCGGCCGTCGTCGCCGGCCAGCGCGCCCTCGATGGCGGCGGCGGGGGAGAGGCCGCGCGCCATGCCGTCCAGCACCGCCGGGCCGAGGTAGCGGTTGGTGAAGGACTGGGTCGAGACCGCGCCCACCCCCGCCCGCACATAGGGGCAGGAGGCACCGACCGCGAAGGCGCAGGTGGTGACGGCCACGGCGAAGGCGCCGGTTGCGGGATCGTGCGCCACGATCGACCAGGTCATTGGAGTTGTCGTCCCGTTGGAAAGTTCGCTTCCCAGCGTGGCGGCGGGCCCGCCGCCGATCAAGGGGCGGCCCGGCACCATATCGGTGCCGCAACCCTGCCGCGCCGCGCAAGAGCCTTGCCTCGGCGGTGCGGTTGTGGTGGAAGCCGGCATGGCCGACCTCTCCTCCCACGACCGCATCCTCATCCTCGATTTCGGCAGCCAGGTGACGCAGCTGATCGCGCGCCGGGTGCGGGAATCGGGCGTCTATTGCGAGATCTGGCCGTTCACGGCCGATGCCGCGCGCATCCAGGGCTTCGCGCCGAAGGGGATCATCCTCTCGGGCGGCCCGGCCAGCACCGTGGACGAGGGCAGCCCGCGCGCGCCGCAGGTGGTGTTCGAGATGGACATCCCCGTGCTCGGCATCTGCTACGGCCAGCAGACCATGTGCATGCAGCTCGGCGGGCTGGTCGAGAAGAGCGACCACCAGGAATACGGCCGCGCCTATGTCGAGGTGCAGGAGGATTGCGCGCTGACCCGGGGCCTCTGGTCCCCCGGCGCGCGCGAGCAGGTGTGGATGAGCCATGGCGACCGCGTGGCGCGGCTGCCGGAGGGGTTCCGCATCGTCGCCACCAGCCCCGGCGCGCCCTATGCCATGGTGGCCGATGACAGCCGCCACTTCTACGGCATCCAGTTCCACCCCGAGGTGGTGCACACGCCGCACGGCACCCAGCTGCTGCGCAACTTCACCCACGAGGTGTGCGGCTGCCAGGGCGACTGGACCATGGCCGCCTTCCGCGCCGAGGCCATCGCCCGCATCCGCGCCCAGGTGGGGGACGGCAAGGTGGTGTGCGGCCTCTCGGGCGGCGTCGATTCCTCCGTCGCCGCCGTGCTGATCCACGAGGCGATCGGCGACCAGCTCACCTGCATCTATGTCGACCACGGCGTGATGCGCGCCGGCGAGACCGAGCAGGTGGTGCAGACCTTCCGCGACCGCTTCAACATCAAGCTGGTGCACCGCGACGCCTCCGACCTGTTCCTCGGCCAGCTTGCCGGCGTCACCGACCCCGAGTTGAAGCGCAAGACCATCGGCCGGCTGTTCATCGAGGTGTTCGAGGAGGAGCAGGAGAAGATCGGCGGCGCCGATTTCCTGGCCCAGGGCACGCTCTACCCGGACGTGATCGAGAGCGTCTCGGCCACCGGCGGCCCCTCCGTCACCATCAAGTCGCACCACAATGTGGGCGGCCTGCCGGAGGACATGCGGATGCGGCTGGTCGAGCCGCTGCGCGACCTGTTCAAGGACGAGGTGCGCGCGCTCGGCCGGGAGCTGGGCATGCCGGAGGAGATCGTCGGCCGCCACCCCTTCCCGGGGCCGGGGCTCGCCATCCGCATCCCCGGCGAGGTGACGCGCGAGAAGGTGCAGATCCTGCAGAAGGCGGACAGCATCTACCTGGAGGAGATCCGCGCCGCCGGGCTGTACGACGCCATCTGGCAGGCCTTCACCGTGCTGCTGCCGGTGCGCACCGTGGGCGTGATGGGCGACGGCCGCACCTATGACAGCGCCTGCGCGCTGCGCGCTGTGACCAGCACGGACGGCATGACGGCCGATGTCTACCCCTTCACCATGGAGTTCCTGACGCGGGTGGCGGGGCGCATCGTCAACGAGGTGCGCGGCATCAACCGCGTCACCTACGACATCACCAGCAAGCCCCCCGGCACCATCGAGTGGGAGTGAGCGGCGCGGGGGCCTGAGCCCCCCGCCCGCAGCTCAGCCGCCCCCGGCCAGCGCCTGCAGCAGGATGTCCCGCGCGAAGGCGACGCGCGGGTGCCGCAGCGCCGCCCGCGCCCAGACGAGGTAGAACTGGTTGCGCGGCACCTCCCGCGGCGCCGGGATCTCGGCCAGGCTGCCATCCCCGCGCTGCTCCCGCGTCAGGTAGCCGGGCAGCACGGACCAGCCGATGCCGGCGCAGAGGCTGGCGCGCAGCACCCGCAGGTCCGGCACCGTCACCGCCGGCAGCCGCTCCAGCACGATGTCGTTCGCCTCGAGCCAGCTGCGCAGCAGCGGGCGGTCGAGGTCGTAGGCGAGGTGGGGCACCGCCGCCAGCCCCTCGCGCAGCGTCGCCGCGGCGGCGATCCGCGCGGCGATGGCGGGCGCCGCCACGGCGCGCAGGTTCTCCTCGCCCACCCCCTGGCAGGCGAGGCGCGGATCCTCGGGCAGCGAGGCCGTCAGCCCGAGATGGACGCGGCCATCGAGCAGCATCTCGTACAGCGCCGCGCGGCCGCCGATATGCAGCCGCAGGTCCAGCCCGGCCTCCACCAGCGGCCCGAGGCGCGGCGCGACATGCTCGCCCAGATAGTCGGAGGGTGCTGCGATGTGGACGGTGCCCGACAGCCGCGCCGAGCGGGCGCGCGCCGTGGCCAGCGCCGCCTCCGCCGTGTCCAGGCTGTTCCCAAGCGCGGCGGCGAGGTCGTCGGCGATCGCGGTCGGCTGCACGCCGCGCGGGCGCCGCTCGAACAGCCGGTGCGAGAGCTGCGCCTCCAGCGACGCCACGTGCTGCGACACCGCCGGCTGGCTCAGGCCGAGGGCGCGCGCCGCGCCGCTGAGCGAGCGGCGCCGGTAGACCTCGATGAAGGTGCGCAGCTGTGGCAGCGACATCGGGTTGCCATAAATGGATTTATGGCGGCTCGCCAGTTTCCTGGGATTTGCTGATGCCCGGCCTGCCCCATCTGGACGGCACGGACAGGACGCGGCCGGCGCGCCGGCCGCGCCGGCACACCTCCCCGACAACAGGAGACCGAGCGATGCCCCGCATCCTCATCGTGACCACCTCGGCCGACCGCATGACCCCCGGCACGGAGCCCACCGGCCTCTGGCTGGAGGAGCTGACCACCCCCTACTACGCCTTCCACGACGCCGGCGCCGCGGTGACCCTGGCCTCGGTCGCGGGCGGCGCGGTGCCGGTCGATGCCCGCAGCCTCGCCGCCGAGGGGGAGGAGGAGGCGTCGGTCCGGCGCTACCGGCAGGACCCGGCGCTGCAGGCGGCGGTGGCTGCCACGCCGTGCTTCACCGAGATCGACCCCACGGGCTACGACGCGCTGTTCCTGCCCGGCGGGCACGGCACGATGTTCGACTATCCGGGCAGCGCGGCGCTGGCCGCGCTGGTCGAGCGCTTCGACCGCGAGGGGCGGGTCGTCGCCGCGGTCTGCCACGGCCCGGCGGGGCTGGTTTCCGCCCGCAAGCCGGACGGCACCCCCTTCGTCGCCGGCCGCCGGATCGCCGCCTTCACCGACAGCGAGGAGCGCGCGGTCGGCCTCGACCAGGCGGTTCCCTTCCTGCTGGAGAGCCGGCTGAAGGCGCTGGGCGCCCGGCACGAGGCGGGGCCGGACTTCCAGCCCTTCGCGCTGCGCGACGGCCGGCTGGTGACCGGCCAGAACCCGGCCTCGGCGGCGCCGACCGCGGCGCTGGTGATGGAGGCGCTCGGCGTGGCGGGCGCTGCGCCGCAGGCCTTGTGAGCCGCTGCGCCTGCGGACCGGCGCCGCGCCCGTGCCGCTGACGCGGTGAGGGCGGGGCGGCGCCTTAGCGGCGGGCGGTGGGGCGCCGGGCCAGCTGGTCCAGCGCGTCCGCGTTCTCCCGCCCCCAGGCATAGAGCAGCTCGACCGGCGCCACGCAGCGCCGCCCCAGCGCTGTCAGCCGGTATTCCACCGCCGGGGGCACGCTGCCCTGCACGTGGCGGGTGAGCAGCCCGCTCGCCTCCATCTCGCGCAGCGTCTGGGTCAGCATCTTCTTCGAGATGCCGGGCAGGCTGCGCAGCAGCACGCCGGTGCGCGCGGTGCCCTGGTGGCGGGCGTGCAGCGTGTGCAGCACCATGCTCGTCCACTTGGTGGCGAACAGCGCCAGCACGCGGCGCGGCGCGCAATCCTCCCGCCATTCCGCTTCGGGGCTGCCTTGGTCCATCGGTGGTTACCTCGTGGTGACTATGTCCCAGATTGGTGCCGTCTGGACGCGCCTCAAGCCACCGCCCAGGTGAGGGGCGCATTTGGACCGGAGGCAGGACATGGCAGGCACGGCGCTGGTGGTCGGGGCGAGCGGCATCGTCGGCAACGCGGTGGCGGAACGGCTGCTGGAGGAGGGGTGGACGGTGCATGGCCTGTCCCGCCGCCCCGGCAGCGGCCCGGGCGGCATCCGTCCCGTCGCCGCGGATCTGCGCGACGCGGCGGGCACGGCGGCGGCGCTGTCCGGGCTGCGGCCGGAGGCGGTGTTCATCACCACCTGGCTGCGGCAGGCCACCGAGGCGGAGAACATCCGCGTCAACGCCGCCATGGTGCGCAACCTGCTGGACGCGCTGCGGCCGGGCGGCGCCACCCGGCATGTCGCGCTGGTCACCGGCCTCAAGCACTATCTCGGCCCGTTCGAATCCTACGGCAAGGGCGTGCTGCCCGAGACCCCGTTCCGCGAGGAGCAGGCGCGGCTCGATGTCGAGAACTTCTACTACGCGCAGGAGGACGAGGTCTTCGCCGCCGCCGCGCGGGACGGCTTCTCCTGGAGCGTGCACCGGCCGCACACCATCATCGGCATGGCGGTGGGCAACGCCATGAACATGGGCACCACCCTCGCCGCCTACGCCACGCTCTGCCGCGAGACGGGGCGGCCCTTCCGCTTTCCCGGCTCGGCCGCGCAGTGGAACGGCCTGACCGACATGACCGACGCCCGGCTGCTGGCCCGCCACCTGCTCTGGGCGGCGACCACCCCGGCGGCGCGCGACCTGGCCTTCAACGTGGTCAATGGCGACGTGTTCCGCTGGCGCTGGATGTGGGGGCGCATCGCCGGCTGGTTCGGGCTGGAACCGGCGCCCTTCGACGGCACGGTGCATCCGCTGGAGCGGCAGATGGCGGAGGATGCCGGGACCTGGCGGGCGCTGGCCGGGCGGCACGGCCTGGCCGAGCCGGATCTCGGCCGGCTCGCCTCCCCCTGGCACACCGACGCCGATCTGGGCCGGCCGATCGAGGTGGTCACCGACATGTCCCGCAGCCGCCGCCTCGGCTTCCTCGACCAGCAGCCGACGGAGGATGCCTTCCTGGACCTGTTCGCGCGGCTGCGCGCGGCACGGCTGATCCCCTGAGGGGCTCGCGCGCGAAGGCGCGCCTTGTAGGCCCGCGCGCGAAGGCGCGCCTTGTAGGCCCGCGCGCGGAGGCGCGCCTTGTAGGCCCGCGCGCGGAGGCGCGCCTTTGCAGGCCCGCGCGCGAAGGCGCGGCTTGGTAGGCCCGCGCGCGAAGGCGCGGCTTGGCAGGTCCGCGCGCGAAGGCGCGGCTTGGCAGGGTTTTGCGGAGGCGCGGCCTGGTGGAGAGCCCGGCGGGGGCCGCGCCTTTTTGAAGCCGGCCGCGCCACCGCTCCGCCACCGCCGGCGTTTCCTTCCGCGAGGGCCGAGGCCCGCAGCAGGAGGAAGCGCCGGCCATGACCCCAGCCAGAACCCCGCGCCATCGCGCGGCCCTGTCAGGGGCGGGGCGCTTCCTGCCGCTGGCGCTGCTGCTGCCGCTGGCCGCCTGCGGCGGCGGCGCCACCCTGCCGGAAGCCGCCGGCTACGGGCCGAGCCCGCAACTGCCCGAGCCGCGCCAGGGCCTGCTGCCCACGGTGAAGGTGGCCAAGGCCACTGGCTGGCCGGAGGGCGCCATGCCCACCCCCGCGCCGGGCTTCCGCGTGCAGCCCTTCGCCCGCGGGCTCGACCATCCGCGCTGGCTCTACGAGCTGCCGAATGGCGACATCCTGGTGGCCGAGAGCAACGCGCCGCCCAAGCCCGAGGGCATGGGCGGCGGCCTCCGCGCCTGGGTGCAGGGCCTCATCATGCGCCGCGCCGGCGCCCGCACGCCCAGCGCCAACCGCATCACCCTGCTGCGCGACGCCGATGGCGACGGCCGCGCCGAGACCCGCACGGCCTTCCTGGAGGGGCTGAACTCCCCCTTCGGCATGGCGCTGGTGGGCAGCGACCTCTACGTGGCCAATGCCGACGCGGTGCTGCGCTTCCCCTACGCGCCGGGCGCCACCCGCATCGACGCGCCGGGCGAGAGGCTCTCCGAGCTGCCCGCGGGGCGCAACCACCACTGGACCAAGAGCCTGGTGGCCAGCCCGGATGGCGGCCGGCTCTATGTCGGCGTCGGCTCCAACTCCAACGTGGCCGAGCACGGACTGGAGGAGGAGCGGGACCGCGCCGCCATCCTGGAGATCGACCGCGCCACGGGGGCGCGGCGCGTCTTCGCCTCCGGCCTGCGCAACCCGGTGGGGCTGGCCTGGAATCCGCAGAGTGGCGCGCTCTGGGCGGCGGTGAACGAGCGCGACGAGATCGGCGACGACCTGGTGCCGGACTACATGACCGCCCTGCGGCCGGGCGGCTTCTATGGCTGGCCCTACAGCTATTTCGGCCCGAATGTCGATGCGCGCGTCGCGCCGCAGCGGCCGGATCTGGTGGCGCGGGCCATCGCGCCGG
>NZ_JCACVY010000042.1:0-26893 GCF_058833935.1 Roseomonas sp. TS2
GGGCCGGAAGCCAGCCCGCGCCAGCGCCTCGGCGATCTCGATGGTGCCGCGCTCCACGCCGCCGGCCTTGAGGGCGGGGAGCACCTGAAGCACGGCGGGGGCGCGGTCGGCGGTCATGGGCGCGGCATTAGCGCCTGGGCGGGCGGCTGTCAGCAGCGCGGGGCGGCGGCAGGGCACTGGCGGCAAAGTGAGGCGCCGCCCGTCACGCCGCACCCCACATCCCGGGGCGACCCCGAGGCTGCCGGGCAAGACCGAGGAGAAGACCAAGGATGCGGATGCGCGCGACCCTTCCCCTGCTCACCCTGTTGCTCGGCCTCGGCGCCGCGTCGGCCCCGCCCGCCGCCCTGGCACAGGGCACGGCGGAAGGCCCCCGCTACGGCGCCCGGCTGGAGGGATTCGACTACCCCCACCCGGTGCAGGAATTCACGCTGCGCAGCCAGGGCCAGGCGCTGCCCATGGCCTACATGGACATCCAGCCCGAGCGCCCGAACGGCCGCGCCATCGTGCTGCTGCACGGCAAGAATTTCTGCGGCGCCACCTGGGAAGGGACGATCGACGCGCTGCGCGGCGCCGGCTGGCGCGTGGTGGTGCCGGACCAGATCGGCTTCTGCCGCTCCGCCAAGCCGGAGGGCTACCAGTTCAGCCTGCACCAGCTCGCCGCCAACACCCATGCGCTGCTCACCGAGCTGGGCATCCGCCGCCCCGTGGTGATGGGCCATTCCATGGGCGGCATGCTGGCCGCGCGCTACGCGCTGATGCACCCGAAGGAGACCGAGGCGCTGGTGATGGTCAACCCGATCGGCCTCGAGGACTGGGAGGCGATGGGCGTGCCGCACCAGACCATCGACGAATGGCTGGCGGCCGAGCAGCGTACCACCGCCGACAGCATCCGCGCCTACCAGCGCGACACCTACTACGCCGGCCAGTGGGAGGCGCGCTACGACCGCTGGGTGGAGATGCAGGCGGGGCTCTATGCCGGGCCGGGGCGCGAGGCGGTGCTGCGCAACCAGGCGCAGGCCAGCGACATGGTGTTCACCCAGCCGGTGGTGCAGCACTTCCCGCTGATCAGGGTGCCGACGCTGCTGGTGATCGGCGAGCGGGACAACACCGCCATCGGCAAGGCCGCCGCGCCGCCGGAGGTGCGTCGCCGCCTGGGCGACTACCTGACGCTCGGCCGCCGCACCGCCGACGCCATCCCCGGCGCACGGCTGCTGCGCTTCGAGGATCTCGGCCACTCGCCGCAGATCC
Source organism: Roseomonas sp. TS2 (assembly GCF_058833935.1). Classification (NCBI taxonomy): domain Bacteria; kingdom Pseudomonadati; phylum Pseudomonadota; class Alphaproteobacteria; order Acetobacterales; family Roseomonadaceae; genus Roseomonas; species Roseomonas sp. TS2. The sequence goes on from NZ_JCACVY010000042.1 coordinate 1,249, forward strand.
AGGACCGGGCGCGCTTCCACGCCGCGCTGCTGGAGGCGCTGCCCGCGCTGAAATGACATGCTCTCCCCCGTGGCCAGGGCGCGCGGAAGGCTTTACCAAAGCCGCACCGGCTCAACGGGAGGACTGGCATGAACAAGACCGCGACGGCATTGCCCGAGGATTGGCGCGAGGGCCATTTCGCGCTGCGCATCGAGGGCGCCGACGGCCCGCAGGCCATCGCCCTGGCCGGCGGCCAGGCCTTCGACATGACGCCCGCCTTCGGCACCGTCAGCGCCTGGCTGGCGGCCGAGGACCCGATCGGCGCCATCGCCGCGCGCGGCGAGCCGGTGGTGATCGACATGCCCGCCCTGCTGGCCGGCGGCGGCCCGGCCCGGCTGCTGGCGCCCTTCGACCTGCAGGCGCTGAAGGCCTGCGGCGTGACCTATGTGCGCTCGATGATCGAGCGCGTGATCGAGGAGCGCTGCCGCGGCGACGCCACCCAGGCCGAGGGCGTGCGCGCCGAGTTCCGCGCCATCATCGGCGAGGACCTCACCGCGCTGCGCCCCGGCAGCCCGGAGGCAATGCGCCTCAAGGAGAACCTGCTGGCCCGTGGCTGGTGGAGCCAGTACCTGGAGGTGGGCATCGGGCCGGACGCCGAGGTGTTCACCAAGGGGCAGCCGCTCTCGGCGGTGGGCTCGGGCGCGCATATCGGCATCCACCCCGCCTCCGCCTGGAACAACCCGGAGCCGGAGGTAGTGCTGGCGATCAGCCCGCGCGGCACCATCCTGGGCGCCACCCTCGGCAACGACGTGAACCTGCGCGACGTGGAGGGCCGCTCCGCCCTGCTGCTCGGCCGCGCCAAGGACAACAACGCCGCCTGCGCGCTCGGCCCGGCCATCCGCCTGTTCGATGCCGGCTTCACGCTGGAGGACATCCGCAACGCCGAGATCGCGCTGGAGATCACCGGCCCGGAGGGCTTCCACCTGGCCGAGACCGGCCCGGTGGGCAGCATCAGCCGCGACCCCACCGAGCTGGTGGACCAGCTGGTGAACCCGCACCACCAGTATCCGGATGGCGCGGCGCTGTTCCTGGGCACGCCCTTCTCGCCCAGCAAGGACCGCGACGCCGCCGGCATGGGCTTCACCCACCATGTGGGCGACGTGGTGCGCATCGCGAGCCCCCGCCTCGGCGCGCTGGTGAACATCGTCGACCGCACCGATGCCTGCCCGCCCTGGCGCTTCGGCCTCGGCGCGCTGATGCGCAACCTGGCGCAGCGGGGGCTGCCGCGCGCATGAGCCTCGCGCGGGAGGAGACGGGGCGCCTGCGCAATGCGCGGGGCGAGGAGCTGGCCTGGGCGCGGCTGCCCGGGCGCGGCCCCGGCGTGGTGTTCCTGGCCGGCTTCCGCTCGGACATGGAGGGGGGCAAGGCGCTGCACCTGCGCGAGCGCTGCGCCGCCACCGGGCGCGCCTTCCTGCGCTTCGACTATGCCGGGCATGGCGTCAGCGATGGCGACTTCGCGGCGGGCTGCATCGGCGACTGGGCGGCGGATGCGGCGGAGGTCATCGCCGCGCTCACCGAGGGGCCGCAGGTGCTGGTGGGTTCCTCGATGGGCGGCTGGATCGCGCTGCTGATGGCGCGGCAGATGCCGGAGCGGCTGCACGCGCTGGTCGGCATCGCCGCCGCGCCGGACTTCACCGAGACGCTGATGTGGCCGCATTTCAGCGAGGAGCAGCGCGCCGCCATCCTGCGCGAGGGCGTGCTGGAGCTGCCCAGCCCCTATGGCCCGCCGGTGCCGATCACGCGCCGGCTGATCGAGGACGGAAGGAACCACCTGCTGATGGGCGGCCCCATCCCGGTGGAGCGCCCGGTGCGGCTGCTGCACGGGATGCGCGACAACGAGGTGCCCTGGCGGGTGGCGCCCGAGATCGCCGCGCGGCTGGTATCGGAGGATGTGCGGGTGACGCTGGTGAAGGATGGCGACCACCGCCTCGCCCGCCCCGAGGATCTCGATCTGATCTGGCGCACGGTCGAGGCCGCATCGAACTGACAGAAAAAAGATGGGGGTCCGGGGGAATTCCTTCCCCCGGCCTTTCCTCCCCCTGTCACCCCATGATGCCGATCTGCCACGGCACGAACTCGTGCTTGCCGACGCCGAGATCCTCGCTCTTGCTCTTCTCGCCCGAGGCGACGCGCAGGATGTGCTCGAAGATCTTCTGCCCCATTTCCTGGAGCGAGGCGGTGCCGTCGAGGATCTCGCCGCAATTGATGTCCATGTCCTCCTCCAGCCGGCGGAACATGGGCGTGTTGGTGGCGAGCTTGATGGAAGGCGCGGGCTTGCAGCCGAACATCGAGCCGCGCCCGGTGGTGAAGCAGATGACATTGGCGCCGCCCGCCACCTGCCCGGTGGCGGAGACCGGGTCGAAGCCCGGGCTGTCCATGAAGACGAAGCCCGGCGTCGTCACCGGCTCGGCGTATTTGTAGACTTCCATCAGCGGCCCGGTGCCGCCCTTCATCGAGGAGCCGAGCGACTTCTCGAAGATGTTGGCGAGCCCGCCGGCCTGGTTGCCGGGGCTGACCACGCCGTTGATCTGGGTGTCGCGCCCGGCGGCGTATTCGTCCTTCCACCAGCGGATGCGCTCGATCAGCTTCTCGCCCACGTCGCGGTTGGCGGCGCGGCGCGTCAGCGTGTGCTCCACGCCGTAGATCTCCGGCGTCTCGGAGAGGATGGCGGTGCCGCCATGGCGCGTCAGGATGTCCATGGCGTGGCCGAGGGCCGGGTTGGCGGTGATGGAGGAGAAGCCGTCCGAGCCGCCGCATTGCAGCCCCACCATGATGTGGCTGGCCGGCACGGTCTGCCGCGTGACCTGATTGGCCTCCACCAGCATCTCGCGCACCGCGGCGATGCCGGCCTCGATGCTCTTCCGGGTGCCGCCCGTCTCCTGCATGGTGAAGTGGCGCAGCTTGTCGCTGGCGGCGAGGCCGTGCTCCTGCATCAGCCCGGTGATCTGGTTGCGCTCGCAGCCCAGGCCGATGACCAGCACGGCGGCGATGTTGGGGTGGCGGATATAGCCCGCCAGCGTGCGGCGCAGCAGCTGCATCGGCTCACCGGAGAGCTCCATGCCGCAGCCGGTCTGGTGCGTGAAGGCGGCGACGCCGTCGACATTGGGGAACTCCGCCAGCCGCTCGCTGGTGAAGTGGTCGGCGATGTTCTGCACCACGGTGGCCGAGCAGTTCACCGTGGAGACGATGCCGATGTAGTTGCGGGTGCCGACGCGCCCATCGGCGCGGACGATGCCCTGGAAGGTGGCGCGCTCCGCCTCCGGCACCATCTGCAGCGGCTCGTAGTCCTGGCAGAAGGCGTAGTCGCGGTCGAACTCGGTGAAGGTGATGTTGTGGCCGTGCAGCATGGTGCCGGCCGGCATGTCCTCCGCCGCGAAGCCGATGGTGACGTTGTACTTGAGGATCGGCTCGCCCTTGCGCAGGTGCCGGGTGGCGATCTTGTAGCCCGCCTGCACCGCCTCCCGCGCCACGATGTTCTCGCCGGGGATGGAGGTGCCCGCCTCGACGGGGATGCGCGCCACCACCACGTTGTCATTCGGGTGCAGGCGGATGACGGGGCCGTTCAGGCGCTTGGCGCTCAGGTCGATGAGGGACATGGGGCAGGCTTCCTTGGACGTTTTTCTTGGTTCGTATCGGCCGGCGGGCGCGTCTCAGGCCGGCAGCGGCTCCGGCAGGGCGACGCCGTGCCGCTCGGCCAGCGGGCGCAACCCCTCCATGATGCCGGGCGCCAGCGGCACGCCCTGCTCCAGCGCATCGTCGCGGTGCGCCAGCCCCTTCTCGCCCGGCAGCCGCACGCGGCCGATGCCGGGGCGCGGCGCCGCGGCGCGGCAGGCGGCGGCGGTGTGGCCGGTCTGCCGCTCGAAGGCGGACAGGCCGGCGAAGGCCTCGGGGTCGATCACCTGCAGGAACACGCCGGCCATCATGTTGCGGGCGCCGTCGGCGCGGCCATGGCCCGGCAGGCCCTGGGTCAGCGCCTCGGTCAGCAGCGCCCAGCCATAGCCCTTCTGGCCGTGGTCCAGCCCGCCGGCCGGCTGGATGGCGCCGCCCTGGAACACCACGTTGGGATCGTCGCTCGGGTTGCCCTCGGCGTCCAGCAGCCATTGGTGCGGGAAGCGCTTGCCCTCGCGGATCAGCCGCAGGCTCATGTTGTTGGTGGTGATGGAGGCGCTGATGTCGAGCACCACGGGGGTGCCGCCGGTGGGGAAGCCGGCCGCCATCGGGTCCGGCGCCAGCACGCCCTGGCGGGCACCGAAGGGCGCCACGCTCGCCGTGCCGGGGGCGGAGCTGTGCAGGATGCAGAGCAGCCCGCGCGCCGCCGCCTTCGCCGGATAGACGGCGAGGCAGCCGATATGGTGGCTGTTGCCGATGGCGATGGACACCGTGCCATGGGTCTTCACCCGCTCCATGGCGATGTCCAGCGCCTTCATGGTCAGCCAGCCGCCCGGCAGGCCACGGCCATCCCAGGTCAGGCAGGCGCCACGGTCGGAAAGCACCGCCGGCTCGCCCTCCAGCGTCATCACGCCGGCGGCGATGTCGTCCATGTACTTGGGCAGCAGGCCGAGGCCGTGGGTGATGTGGCCCATCAGGTCGGACTCGACCAGCACCTCGGCCATCACCCTGGCCTTGTCCGCCGGCACGCCGGCGGCGGCGAAGAGGGCGGCGGCGGACCCGACCAGGGCCGTGGCGGGGTAGCGCGGTGTCGCGGCCTGCTGTTCCAGCGCGGCGCTCACAGCCCGGCCTCCCGGCCCATGGACACGCCCAGCCCCATCCCTGCCTTCGCTGACATTCCCGGTTTTTCCTCTTCCCGCACTCATCCGATGATCGCATGATGAAGGGGAAGCCGCAACGCGCCGCGCCCCTGGGCGCAGCCTGGAAGGGGGGGCGGAGCCGGGCAGCCGGGCGCTATTCTCCCCCCGACATCGCCGCCAGTCTGGCGGTGAGGAGGGCGAGCCGGCTCTGCCGCGAGACGCCGAGCTTGCCGAAGACGACCTTCAGCACATAGCGCGCCGTGCCCACCGTGATGCCGAGCTGCCGGCTGGCCTCCTCCGGCGTCACGCCACGCCCGACCTGCGCGGCCAGCCGTGCCTCGGCCGCCGTCAGCCCCATCATACGCAGGGGCAGTTCGGGGCTCGGCAGGTCCTGCTCCGGCATGAAGACGAGCAGCAAGGTCGCCACCCGCCCCTGCTCGCCACGCTGGCCGGGCAGCACGGTGCCAGGCGGAAGGCGGCAGGCGCGCAACAGCAGCGGCCGCAGGCCCGAAGGCTGCGGCAGGGCGAGGAAATTCGTCTCCCATGCCGTGCCAGCGGGCACGTCCGGCATGGCCAGCATGCTGTCCAGCGCCCCCTGGCTGCGCGGGGCGGCGGCCACCAGCCGGTCCTCCCGCAGCAGCAGGCCATCTCCGAGCATCGCGTTCAGATGCGCGTTGGTCAGCAGGACGGCCCCGTCGGCCCGCAGCAGGGCGGCGCCGCACCCGATCCGGTTCAGCAGCTCGGCGACCAGGCCCTCGATGGCGGGAACATCAGGCGGATACAGGGGAGCGATGGGCATGGGGGGTCCTGGCTGGAGGCGCGGCGGGCGCCGCCCGGCAAGCGGCTGGCCGCGCATCAGGCTGCGGCGAACCATCCGCCCGGAACGAAGACAGCAGGGACGGGAGCGATGCGGGTCGCGGAAGGGGCCAGGAGACGACGCACCGCGGAAGCCAGAACTAGAACAAGCGATATACTCTTGATTTCATGAACTTCATCCCGGCCGAGCATAACAGCCACCAACTCCGAACAGCCCAGTAAGGCCCCATATTAATCTCGATTCTAGTGCGCAATATCCCCCATTTGAGGTAAAGTTCCGCTCAAGCCACGGCCCCGCCGCCGAAAACGTCCTGCCAACTGGCCTTCAGCGCGCTGTCCGCCTCCGCCATGGTGACCGGCAGGCCGAGCGCGGCGAGGCTGGTGACGCCATGCTGGCGGATGCCGCAGGGCACGATGCCGCCGAAATGCGAGAGATCGGGCTCCACGTTCAGCGCGATGCCGTGCCAGCTCACCCAGCGGGTGACGCGCACGCCGATGGCGGCGATCTTGTTCTCCCGCACCAGGAAGCCGCCCGGCGCCTTCTCCGCCACCCAGATGCCGACGCGGCCCTCGCGCCGCTCGCCCTTCACGTTGAAGCGGTCCAGGGCGCGGATGATCCACTCCTCCAGCCCGTGCACATAGGCGCGGATGTCGCGCGCCGGCACGCTGCCATGCGGGTGGTTGAGGTCGAGCATCACATAGGCGGTGCGCTGCCCGGGGCCGTGATAGGTCCACTGCCCGCCCCGCCCCGCCGCGTAGACGGGGAAGCGGGCATCGACCAGCCCCTCCGGCGTCGAGGAGGTGCCGGCGGTGTAGAGCGGCGGGTGCTCCACCAGCCACACCCGCTCGCGCGCGCCCTCGGCGCGGATGGCGGCGGCATGGGCCTGCATCTCCGCCAGGGCGGCGGGGTAGTCGGTCAGCCCCTCGGCCACGCGCCATTCGGGGGCGTTGCCGGCGGCAGCCGCCGGGCCGGCTTCAGCTTCGGGCGAAATATCCACATCAAACGTCATGGGGGTTGTTGCTGCCTCCGCGATCATCCGCTATATGCCCGCCCCAGCTTGTTGCTGTCCAACACGCGGTCGTGGCGGAATGGTAGACGCGTCAGCTTGAGGTGCTGGTGGGGGCAACCCCGTGGAAGTTCGAATCTTCTCGACCGCATATTTTTCCTAACTCGCTCGCCCCGCTTGCCACCCGGTTTCAGTCCTTGTGGACAGGCTCCGGCTCCGTCATCGTCCGGGGCACGGAGGTGCCAATGGACGAGGATTTCCGCAAGGCCGCGCTGGACTACCACCGCCTGCCGCGCCCTGGGAAGCTCAGTGTCGAAGCGACCAAGCGGATGGCCACGCAGCGCGACCTCGCGCTGGCCTATTCCCCCGGTGTAGCCGCCGCCTGCGAGGCCATCGCCGCCGATCCCCGCGCCGCCTATGAGATGACCACCCGCGGCAACATGGTCGCGGTCATCACCAACGGCACCGCCGTGCTCGGCCTCGGCGCCATCGGCGCCCTGGCCTCGAAGCCGGTGATGGAAGGCAAGGCCGTCCTCTTCAAGAAATTCGCCGGCATCGATTCGATCGACCTCGAGGTCGATGAGCTGGACCCGCAGAAATTCGTCGACGCGGTGGCGGTGCTGGAGCCCTCCTTCGGCGCCATCAACCTGGAGGACATCAAGGCCCCCGAGTGCTTCGAGATCGAGCGGAGCCTGCGGGAGCGGATGAAGATCCCGGTCTTCCACGACGACCAGCACGGCACCGCCATCATCGTCGCCGCCGCCGTGCGCAACGGCCTGCTGCTGCAGGGCAAGACGCTGGCCGAGGCGAAGATCGTTACCTCCGGCGCCGGCGCCGCGGCGCTCGCCTGCCTCGACCTGCTGGTGGCGATGGGCGCGAGCCGGGACAATATCACGGTCACCGACATCAAGGGCGTGGTCCATGCCGGCCGCACCGAGCTGATGGACCCCTACAAGGCCCGCTACGCGCGCGAGACCGATGCCCGCATCCTGGCCGACGTGCTGGAAGGGGCGGACGTGTTCCTCGGCCTCTCCGCGCCGCGCGTGCTGAAGGCGGAGTGGCTGGGCAAGCTCGCCCCCCGCCCGCTGGTGCTGGCGCTGGCCAACCCCGAGCCCGAGATCCTGCCCGAGGCGGTGCGCGCCGCGCGGCCGGACGCCATCGTCGCCACCGGCCGCTCGGACTACGCCAACCAGGTCAACAACGTCCTCTGCTTTCCCTTCATCTTCCGCGGCGCGCTGGATGCGGGGGCCACCACGATCAACGAGGCGATGAAGGTGGCGGCGGTGGAAGCCATCGCCCGCCTCGCCCGCATCGAGGCCTCCGAGGTTGTGGTGGCCGCCTATGGCGGCACCGCGCCGGTGTTCGGCGCGGACTACATCATCCCCAAGCCCTTCGACCCCCGGCTGATCCTGGAGATCGCCCCTGCCGTGGCGCGCGCCGCCATGGATTCGGGCGTGGCGACCCGCCCCATCGCCGATTTCGCCGCCTACCGGGACACGCTGGAGCGCTTCGTCTACCGCTCGGGCGACCTGATGCGCCCCGTCATCTTCGCCGCCCGCAAGGCGCCGAAGCGCGTGGCCTATGGCGAGGGCGAGGATGAGCGCGTGCTGCGCGCCGTGCAGTCCGTGCTGGATGACGGCATGGCCGAGCCGGTGCTGATCGGCCGCCGCGCCGTCATCGAGGCCAAGGTGCGCGCCATGGGCCTGCGCATGGACCTCGCCGAGAGCGTCCGCCTGCTCGACCCGGAGCAGGACACGGCCATCTTCGCGCCGCTGGTCGATATCTACCGCGCCAAGGTCGGCCGCCGCGGCGTGCCGCCCGATGCCTGCGAGCGCTTCGTCCGCACCCGCCCCACCGTCGCCGCCGCCCTGCTGCTGGAGACGGGGCAGGTCGATGCCGCCATCGTCGGCGGCCAGGGCGAGTGGATGCGCCACTGGCACCAGGCGCACGACGTCATCGGCAAGCGCGCCGATGCCAGCCGCGTCTATGCCCTCACCGGCGTCATCCTGCCCGCCGGCACGCTGTTCTTCGCCGACACGCACCTGCTGGTGGAGCCCAGCGCCGAGCAGGTGGCGGAGATGACGCTGCTCGCCGCCGAGCAGGTGCGCGCCTTCGGCCTGACGCCGAAGGTGGCGCTGCTCTCCCACTCCTCCTTCGGCGCCAGCAACGCGCCCTCGGCCCGCAAGATGCGCGAGGCGCTGAAACTGATCCAGGCGCAGGCGCCGGATCTGGAGGTGGATGGCGAGATGCACGCCGACGCCGCGCTGGTGCCGGCCATCCGCGAGAAGGCGGTGCTCGACAGCCCGCTCTCCGATTCCGCCAACCTGCTGGTGATGCCCAACCTCGATGCCGCCAACATCGCCTACAACCTGGTGAAGGCGGCGGCGGACGGGCTGCAGCTCGGCCCCATCCTGCTCGGCATGAACAAGCCGATCCACGTGCTGGTGCCGAGCGTGACCGCGCGCGGCATCGCCAACCTCACCGCGCTGGCCGCCACCCAGGCCTGAGCGGCCGATTTCTCCGCGCCGGATGCCTTCGCTTCCGGCGCGGCAGGCCCCATCTTGGGGGCATGGCGAATCTTCCAGCCCGCCCCGCCTCGGCCGCCGTGAGCGCCTTCCTGAAGCAGGTGGAGAGCCTGCCGGCGGTGCGCGCCGGCACGCACCGCCCCGGCCGCCTCATCTTCGCCATCGACGCCACGGCCAGCCGCCAGCCGAGCTGGGACCGCGCCTGCGCCGTGCAGGCCGACATGTTCCAGGCCGCCGCCGCGCATGGCGGGCTGGCGGTGCAGCTGGCCTATTACCGCGGCTTCGGCGAGTTCGCCGCCACCCCCTTCCTGACCGACGGGCGGGACCTGGCGCGGCGCATGTCCGGCGTCTCCTGCCTGGGCGGCCATACCCAGATCGGCCGCGTGCTGGCCCATGCCGAGACGGAGACGGCGCGCGAGAAGGTGGCCGCCCTGGTCTTCGTGGGGGACGCGGTGGAGGAAGAGGCGGATGCGCTCTGCCACGCCGCCGGCCGGCTCGGCCTGCGCGGCACGCCGGCCTTCGTCTTCCAGGAGGGGGAGGACCCGGTGGCCACCGGAGTGCTGCGGCAGGTGGCGAAGCTCTCGGGCGGCGCACACCGGCGGCTGGATGGCGGCAGCGCCGCCGCGCTGCGGGAGTGGCTGAACGCCGTGGCGGTGTTCGCCGCCGGCGGCCGGGCAGCGCTGGCGCGGCTGCAGGGCAGCGCCGCCCGCACCCTGGCGGCACAGCTTCCGGCCCCGCCCCGGTGATGGCGCGGCCATGATCTGGCTGCTGGGCGCGCTGGCGCTGCTGGTGCTGCTGGCGGCGCTGGCGCAGGGCTTCGCCACCGCCAGCGTGGCGCAGGTGAAGCGCACCGCCGTCATCCTGCTGGCGGTGGTGGGCCTCGGCACCTTCGGGCTGCTGCTCTACAGCGGGCGGGTGGCGCAGGCCATGCCGGCCCTGCTGGCCATGGCGCCGCTGCTGCTGCGGCTCTGGCGCGGCTGGCGGCAGGCGCGGCGCTTCGGGGCGCCGGGCGAGCAGGCTTCCAGCCTCAACACCGCCATGCTGGCCATGCGGCTGGACCTTGCCAGCGGCACGCTCTCCGGCCGGGTGCGGGAGGGCCGCTTCGCGGGGCGGGAGCTGGGCGAGCTGGCGCAGGGCGAGCTGCTGGCCCTGCTGGCCGAATGCGAGGCGCAGGACCCGGAAAGCGTGCCGCTGCTGGAGAACTGGCTGGACCGCGCCTGGCCCGACTGGCGCGCGGCGTACCACCAGGAGCACGGGCATGGCCGGGCGGCCGGCCCCGGGGAGATGGACCGCGCCGCTGCCCTCGCCCTGCTCGGGCTGGAGGAAGGGGCGGACGCGGCCGCCATCCGCGCCGCGCACCGGCGGCTGATGCGGGCCGCGCACCCGGATCGTGGCGGTTCTGCGGCGCTGGCCGCGCAACTCAACAGGGCCCGCGATCTTCTGCTAGGTTGAATTCACGGAATCACGTCTGACCGATGAATTGCCGCGGCTGTTGCGGCGTGGCAATGCTGCGCCAGGACAGCCTGAATTTCGCCACCGCCCCGTGGCCGAATGCACCGACCACAGACTGGAGGACCAGCCGAGTGACGAAACCGTTGAAGAAGGCCGTGCTGCCCGTGGCCGGCCTGGGTACGCGTTTCCTGCCGGCCACCAAGGCCCTGGCCAAGGAGATGCTGCCCGTCGTCGACAAGCCGCTGATCCAGTACGCGGTCGAGGAGGCGCGCGCCGCCGGCATCGAGCAGTTCTGCTTCGTCACCGGCCGCGGCAAGACCGCCATCGTCGAGCATTTCGACGTGGCCTATGAGCTTGAGAAGACCCTGGAAAGCCGCGGCAAGCTGGATGTGCTGGAGGAGCTGCGCGCCCAGGCGCAGATGCCCGGCAGCATCACCACCGTGCGCCAGCAGGTGCCGATGGGCCTCGGCCACGCCATCTGGTGTGCCCGTGCCTTCATCGGCAACGATCCCTTCGCGATCCTGCTGCCCGACGACCTGATGCTCTGCAAGACCTCCTGCACCAAGCAGCTGGCCGACGCCTATCTGGAGACCGGCGGCAATGTCGTGGCCGTCGAGGAAGTCCCGATGGAGCGCGTCAACAAGTACGGCGTGCTGGACATCGCCGAGGACAAGGGCCGCCTGGTCTCGGTCAAGGGCCTCGTCGAGAAGCCGAAGGTGGAGGACGCGCCCTCCAACCTCACCGTCATCGGCCGCTACGTGCTGATGCCGGAGGTGCTGGAGCATCTCGCCAAGATGGAGAAGGGCGCCGGCGGCGAGGTGCAGCTGACGGATGCGATGGCCAAGCTCATCGGCACCCAGCCCTTCCACGGCCTGCGCTACGAGGGCCGCCGCTTCGATTGCGGCGACAAGGTGGGCTTCCTCGAGGCGCAGATCGCCTTCGCCTTGCAGCGGCCGGACATCGCCAAGGCGGTGCACGACTTCCTGCCGAAGTATGTCTGAGGCCGGCTGATGCGCATCGCCATGATCGGGGCCGGCTATGTCGGCCTCGTCTCGGGCGCCTGCTTCGCGGAGTTCGGTGTCGATGTCTGCATCGTCGACACCGATGCGGGGAAGATCGAGGCCCTGCATGCGGGGCGCATCCCGATCTACGAGCCGGGCCTGGACCGGCTGGTGGAGGAGAATGCGCGCGATGGCCGGCTGACCTTCACCACCGACCTGAAGCAGGCGGTGCGCGGCGCCGACGCGGTGTTCCTGGCGGTGGGCACCCCCACCCGCCGCGGCGACGGGCATGCCGACCTCACCTATGTCTTCGCCGCCGCCGAGCAGGTGGCCCGGGCGGCCGAGGGGCCGCTGGTGGTGGTGACGAAGTCCACCGTGCCGGTGGGCACCGGCCGCAAGGTCAAGGAGATCGTCCGCGCTGCCCGCCCGGATCTCGAGATCGAGGTCGCCTCCAACCCCGAGTTCCTGCGCGAGGGCAACGCCATCGGCGATTTCATGCGGCCCGACCGCGTGGTGATCGGCACCGAATCCGAGCGCGCCCTGGCCGTGCTGAGGCGGCTCTACCGCCCGCTCTACCTGATCGAGACGCCGGTGGTGGCCACCTCGATCGAGACGGCGGAGCTGATCAAGTACGCCGCCAACGCCTTCCTGGCGGTGAAGATCACCTTCATCAACCAGATGGCCGATCTCTGCGAGAAGGCCGGGGCCGACGTGCACGACGTGGCGCGCGGCATGGGGCTCGACGGCCGCATCGGCCGCAAGTTCCTGCATGCCGGGCCGGGCTATGGCGGCTCCTGCTTCCCGAAGGACACGCTGGCGCTGGCCCGTACCGCGCAGGAGCTCGGCGCGCCCGCCACCATCGTCGAGCAGACCATCGCCGCCAACGAGGCGCGCAAGGCGCAGATGGCCGAGCGCGTCATCGCCGCCTGCGGCGGCTCGGTGGAGGGCAAGACCATCGCCGTGCTGGGCCTGACCTTCAAGCCCGAGACGGACGACATGCGCGACGCGCCCTCGCTCGTCATCGTCCCGGCGCTGATCGCGGCCGGCGCCACGGTGCGTGCCTACGACCCGCAGGCCGGTCACGCCCGGCAGGTGCTGCCCGATACGCTGCACTTCGCCGGCAGCGCGATGGAGGCCGTCAAGGCCGCCGACGCCCTGGTGCTGATCACCGAGTGGAACGAGTTCCGCGCCCTCGCTCCCAAGAAGCTGAAATCCGCCATGCGCGGCCGCGTCATCTGCGACCTGCGCAACGTCTGGGACCCCGCCGCCATGCGCGAGGCAGGGTTCCACTATTCCTCCATCGGCCGACCCTGAAGAAGGATCCCCGGATGACCGCCTTCCGCCACGAGTTCCACCCCACCTCGCTCCGCGAGTACGACATCCGCGGGATCGTCGGCAAAACCCTCTCCGGCGCGGATGCCTTCGCCATCGGCCGCTGCTTCGGCAGCATCGTCGCGCGCGGCGGCGGCAAGAAGGTGGCGGTGGGCTATGACGGCCGCCTCTCCTCGCCCGAGCTGGAGGCGCAGCTCGTCGCCGGCCTCGTCGCCTGCGGCCTCGAAGTGGCGCGCATCGGCTGCGGCCCGACGCCGATGCTCTACTACGCCGCCTATTCCCTCTCCGCCGACGGCGCCGTCATGGTCACCGGCAGCCACAATCCGCCGGACTACAACGGCTTCAAGATGATGCTGGGCAAGAAGCCCTTCTTCGGCAGCCAGATCCAGGAGATCGGCCGCATGGCCGCGGCCGGCGACGTGGTGCCCGAGGCCTCCGGCTCCTCCACCAGCGTCGATGTGTCCGAGGACTACATCGCCCGGCTGCTTAAGGACTATGACGGCGGCGACCGCGCGCTGAAGGTGGTGTGGGACCCGGGCAACGGCTCCGGCGCCGAGATCACCAAGCGGCTGGTGGCGAAGCTGCCCGGCGAGCACACCGTCATCAACGGCGAGATCGACGGCAACTTCCCGAACCACCACCCCGACCCGACCGTGCTGAAGAACCTTCAGCAGATCATCGCCGAGGTGAAGGCCAAGGGCGCCGATCTCGGCATCGCCTTCGATGGCGATGCCGACCGCATCGGCGCCGTGGATGGCGAGGGCAACATGCTGTTCGGCGACCAGCTCCTGGTGGTGCTGGCGCGCGACGTGCTGAAGGCCAATCCGGGCGGCACCATCATCGCCGACGTCAAGGCGAGCCAGGTGCTGTTCGACGAAGTGGCCAAGGCGGGCGGCACGCCGCTGATGTGGAAGACCGGCCACTCCCTGATCAAGGCCAAGATGGCCGAGACCAAGTCGCCGCTGGCGGGCGAGATGTCGGGCCACATCTTCTTCAACGACAAGTGGTACGGCTTCGACGACGCGCCCTACTCCGCCATCCGCCTGCTCGGCATCGTGGCGCGCGCCAGCGAGAGCCTGGCGCAGATGCGCGACGCGCTGCCCAAGGTGATCAATACCCCGGAACTCCGCTTCGACTGCCCGGATGAGCGCAAGTTCGGCGTCATCCAGGAGGTGAAGGGCCGCCTCGCCGCTTCCGGCGCCAATGTGCAGGACGTGGACGGCGTGCGGGTGCTGACCGAGGATGGCTGGTGGCTGCTGCGCGCCTCCAACACCCAGGCGGTGCTCGTCGCCCGCGCCGAGGCCAAGACCGAGGAAGGGCTGGAGCGCCTGAAGGCCCTGCTGGCCGAGCAGGTGACGGCCTCCGGCCTCGCCGTGCCGGATTTCTCGGGTGAGAACGCCGGGCACTGAGAGCATGGCCAGGGGGCTCCGCCCCCTGGACAGACGGATCTGCTCCGGGGGGCTCCGCTCCCCGGAGACCGGCATCAGGGGAAGCATCTTCCTCTATGGGACGCTGCTGGAGGCCAGGACACTGGCGAGGCAGTCGGGCGACGGCACCCTCCACCGCCGGGCCATTCCCGCCATGCTCCACGGCTACCGGCGCGGCAGACTGCGCGGCACCCCCTTCCCCACCTTGCTTCCAGACCCTGGCGGCCACGTCCAGGGCCTGCTGATCCGGCCCACGGCGAAGGCCCTGGCGCGACTGCACGCCTATGAGGGGCCGCCCTACCGGCTGGTGCCGCTGCGGGTGGAGACCCGGCGCGGCATCCGCTGGGCGCGCGCCTGGGCGGTTTCCCGCTGGCGCGCGGCCTGAAGAGCCCTACTGCGGGTGGACGGGCGGCACCCGCGCCCAGCCCTTCGGCCGGCGCACCCGCTCGCGCAGGAAGGTCATCACCCCCGAGAGGATGATGATGGCGACGCCGAGTGCCATCACCGGCTCCAGGTGGTCGCCGAAGATGAGGTAGCCGAAGGCGATGGCCCAGAGCATCTGGCTGTACTGCGCCGGCGCCACCAGACTGGCCGGGATGCGCTGCGAGGCCAGCATCACCAGGATGTTCCCCGTCGCCATCAGCAGCCCGTAGCCCATCAGCAAGGCCCATTGCACCGGCGTGGGCCAGACGAAGGCCGGCAGCATCAGCAGCCCGCACCCCACCACCGGCCCGATCAGCCCGGCGCCATAGAGCGAGAGGCGCGACTCGCTCTTCCCGTGGGCACGCATCATCACCACCGTCACGGCGCCGGAAAGCCCGCCCACCATGGCGCCGAGATGGCCGATGTTCAGCTCGCGGAAGCCGGGCCGCAACACCACCAGCACGCCGGCGAAGCCCAGGAGGACGGCACACCAGCGCCGCCAGCCCACCGCCTCACCCAGGAAGCTCACCGAGAGCAGGGTGACGAAGGTCGGCATCAGGAACAGCAGGCAGAAGGCCTCGGCCATCGAGAGATGAGTGAAGGCGGTGACGCTGCCCAGCGCCCCGGTGAAGGCGGCCCCGGCGCGCAGCAGCCACATCGGCCGGCTGCGGGCGCGGAAGATGTCGGTCAGCCGCTCGCCGGGCGCCCGCAGCAGCGGCAGCGCCACCACGCCGGAAAGCGCGCCGAAGAACACGGCCTGATAGGCGCCGAGACTGCCATGCAGCAGCTTCACCGAGGCATCACTGATGGCGTATGCGGCAAAGGCCAGGAAGGCGAGCAGGATGCCTTGCGGCGTGGAACGGTCCATGAGATGCCCGGAAAGATCGTGCTGCGGTGCGGTGTGACCCAGCAGGCCAAAGCCCGCCAGGGCTCGAAAGGTTACAAATCGAAGCGCGCCTACCGCGCCTTGGAGGAAGCCCCATGCTGCAACGCCCCCCCGCCGAGCCTGGCATGCCCGAGGAGGAGGTGGACACCCCCGCCCTGATCCTCGACCTCGACGCGTTCGAAGCGAATCTGGACGCCATGGCGGCCTTTCTGGCGCCGACCGGCACAAAGCTACGGGCGCACGCCAAGACGCACAAATCCCCCGTGGTGGCCTTGCAGCAGATGCGCCGCGGCGCCGTCGGCCAATGCGTGCAGAAGGTGGCCGAGGCCGAGATCCTGGCCTGGGGCGGCGTGCCGGACATCCTGGTGAGCAACGAGGTGGTGGCGCCGCGCAAGCTGGCGCGTCTGGCCGCCCTCTCCTCCATCAGCCGCGTGGCGCTCTGCGCCGACGACGCGGCGGGCGTCGCGCTGATCGAGCAGGCGGCCGAGGCCGCCGGGCTGCGCATGACGGTGCTGGTGGAGATCGATGTCGGCGCCGGCCGCTGCGGCGTGGCCCCGGGGCCGGAGGCGGTGGCCCTGGCGCAGCGCATCGCCGCCAGCCCGCACCTGATCTTCGGCGGGCTGCAGGCCTATCACGGCCGCGCCCAGCACATCCGCAGCCCGGAAGGCCGCGCCGAGGCCATCGGCAGCGCCGTGGAGCACACCAGGCGCACCGTGGAGCAGCTGCGCCAGCAGGGGCTGGATTGCGCCATCGTCGGCGGCGCCGGCACCGGCACCTTCCGGCACGAGGCGATGAGCGGCGTCTTCACCGAGATCCAGGCCGGCTCCTACGCCTTCATGGACGCGGACTACGCCGCCAACGAGGAGGCGCCGCCCTTCCGCCACGCGCTGTTCCTGCTCTCGCAGGTGATGAGCACGCCGAAGCCGGAGCTGGCGGTGCTGGATGCCGGCCACAAGGCGGCGCCCACCGACTCGGGCTTCCCGAAGGTCTGGCAGCGCCCCGGCCTGCGCTACGCCGGCGCCTCGGACGAGCACGGCAACCTGGTGGTGGAGGGCGGCACCCGCCCGAAGCTCGGCGAGAAGCTGCGCCTGGTGCCCGCGCATTGCGACCCGACGATCGACCGCTACGACTGGTTCGTGGGCGTGCGGAACGGCCGCGTGGAGTGCCTCTGGCCGATCGCCGCACGGGGAGCGATGAGCTAGGTATTCTTCTTTTTCTGAAGAAAAAGAAGCAAAAAGACTTTGTCAGTTTGGCTTAGCGCTAAACTGACAAAAGTTTTTTGGTTCTTTTTCCCAAAAAAGAACCCTTAGCCTTCTTTCTTCTTGAGCAGGAACAGCGCCTGCTCCCCGAACAAATTGGCCAGCTTCACCGAGCGCTTCCACGGCGCCCGCAGGCCCTTCTCGTCCACCGCCAGCCACTCCTCCACCGCGTAGCCGTCCCGCTCGCACAGATCGATGAAGTCGAGGATGGTGCAGGGGTGGATGTTGGGCGTCTCGTGCCAGGGGCGGCCCCAGGTCTCGGTCATCGGCATGCGGCCGGTGAGCAGCAGCTTCATCCGCACCTCCCAATGGCCGAAATTCGGGAAGGAGACGAGGGCGTGCCGGCCGATTCGCAGCATCTGCCGCAGCACCTCGCGCGGCTTCTCCACCGCGTGGATGGTGCGGGAGAGCACGACATAATCGAAGGCGTCGTCCGGGTAGAAGGCGAGATCGTTGTCGGCGTCGCCATGGATCACGGCGAGCCCCTGGGCCACGGCGGCGGTGGCCTGCGCCATGTCGATCTCGATGCCGCGCGCATCGGCGTTCTTCTCGCGCTCCAGGTGCTCGAGCAGCGCGCCGTCGCCGCAGCCGATGTCGAGCACCTTCGCCCCGGCCGGGATCATCTCCGCGATCAGCCGCAGATCGAGGCGCATGTTCTTGGCGACGAAGCGAACCGGTGACGGCGTATCGGACAAGGCGGGAAGATCCTGGGCCGCGAGGTGGGGCGGGATCGTTACTCCCGCCGGGGAGCCGAGGCAAACCCCCCGGCCCTGGGGAGGCCATGAAAAAAGGGGGCCTCGCGGCCCCCTCTCCATGACAGTGGCTGCCGGGCGCCGCTCAGGCGGCGCGGAGCGCCCGCGGCAGGTCGGCCACCGCGCTGTCGATCAGCTTGGCATCGGCCTCGGCGGTCAGCTCGGTGGCGATCACCTCGCGCGCCGCGGCGGCGGCCACGGTGGCGGCGGCCTGCCGCACCTCGGCCAGGGCACCGGCCTCGGCGGCCTGGATGCGGTCCATCGCCATCTGCTCGCGGCGCTTGGCGGAGGCCTCGGCCTCGGCGGCGGTCGCTGCGGCGAGGCGCTCGGCCTCGGCCTTGGCACGGGCCAGCAGGGTCTCGGCCTCGGCCAGGGCGGCGGCGCGGTCGGCCTCCGCCTGGCGGCGCATCGCCTCGGCCTCGGCGCGCAGGCGCGCGGCCTCATCGAGGGCGGTGCGGATCTTGGCGGCGCGGGCGTCCAGCGCCTCGGTCGCCTTCGCCCAGATCATGCGGCCCAGCAGGACCACGAAGATGACGAAGGAGACGGCGACCCAGAACTTCGGGTTCAGCCAGAAATGCTCGTAGTGGTGCATCGTGCCCGCTCCTTACGCCTTGCCCTGGGTGGCCAGCTCGCGCTGCACGGCGGCGGAGACGGCGGTCTCGTTCTTGATTCCGGACAGGC
Source organism: Roseomonas sp. TS2 (assembly GCF_058833935.1). NCBI lineage: Bacteria > Pseudomonadati > Pseudomonadota > Alphaproteobacteria > Acetobacterales > Roseomonadaceae > Roseomonas > Roseomonas sp. TS2. The sequence goes on from NZ_JCACVY010000042.1 coordinate 19,597, forward strand.
GCTGCACCAGGGCATTCGCCGTGTCGGTGGCCACCTCGCGCAGCGCGCCCATGGCGGTGTCGCGGGCGGCGTTGATGCGGGCCTCGGCGGCCTCGATCTGCTGGCTCAGGCGCTCGTTCAGCGCGGCGCTGCGCGCGGCGGCGTCGGCCTGGGCGGACTGGGTGGCCTCGGCGATGGCAGTCTGGCTCTCGGCGCGGGCGCGGGCGGTAGCGGCCCGGTGGGCCTCCATGGCGGCGTCGGCCTCGGCCTTGGCGGCGCGGGCGGCCTCGAGGTCGCCCTCGATGCGGTTGCGGCGCTCATCCAGCACGGAGGCGACGCGGGGCAGCGCGATATTGGCCAGCGCGTAGTACAGGACACCGAAGATGATCAGCAGCCAGACCACCTGGGCGAGCATCAGCGGATTGCCGAAATCCAGCTGCGGCATGCCGCCGCCAGAGGCTTCCGCCGCCGCGACCGACTGTGCCTCAAGGCCGCCGGGCGCCACGGTTGCCGCCATCGCCTGGGCACCGAGGCTGTAGAGCGCGGCCGTCACGCCGGCGAGGGTCATCCGCTTCATCATCTGCTTCCCTGCAATTGGCGCCCCGGATTCGGTGGGGCGCGGCGGCTGCCGCGCCCCGGCCGGATCAGGTGAACAGGATCAGGAAGGCGATCAGCAGCGCGAACAGCGCCACGGCTTCCGTCAGGGCGAAGCCCAGGATGCCGATCGGGAACACGGTGTCGCGCGAGGCCGGATTGCGGGCCACGGACGCGATCAGCGTCGAGAAGATGTTGCCCAGCGCCAGGCCGACGCCGAACAGGGCGAGGACGGCGATGCCGGCACCGATCGCCTTCGCAGCAAGCACGATTTCCATCAGAGTGATCCCTTCGCTGATCTGATGTTGGTCCGCGAAACGCGGGTCCCGTAGAGACGTGGCCCCCTTGTGGGGACTGACCCCGTCAGTGCAGGTGCACCGCGTCGTGCAGATAGATGCTGGTGAGGATGGCGAACACATAGGCCTGCAGGAAGGCCACCAGGAGTTCGAACCCGACCAGGAGGACGTTGACCGAAAGCGGCAGCACCGCGAGGAGCGGGCCGACGATGCCCAGGCCGCCCAGCAGCACGACGAAGGTGGCGAACACCTTCAGCAGCACGTGGCCGGCGACCATGTTGGCGAACAGACGGACGGAAAGGCTGATCGGCCGCGAGAGGTAGGACACCACCTCGACCGGCACGATGATGGGGGCGAGCCAGAGCGGCGCGCCCTCGGGGAAGAAGTAGCCGAAGAACTTCTTGCCGTGCAGCGCCAGCGCGACGATCGTCGTCACCAGGAACACCAGGAAAGCCAGGCCGAAGGTGACGGCGATGTGGCTGGTGTAGGTGAAGGCGTAGGGGAACAGCCCCAGCACGTTGCCGAACAGCACGAACATGAACAGGGCGAAGACGAAGGGGAAGTAGCGCTTCCCCTCATGCCCCACCTGCCCGATGACGAGGTTCTCGACGAATTCGTAGAAGGTCTCTGCCAGCGCCTGGAAACGGCCCGGGACAACGGCGCGCGGCGCCATGCCCATGATCATCACCAGCACGATCACCACAGACGCCACCAGCATGTGTGCGTTGGACTGGGTGAAGTTCACCGCCGCGCCAATGGGCCCGAAGGCGTGCGTCAGCTCGAACTGGCTCAGCGCGTCGATCGTCTTGCCTTCGGCGGCCACTGTGGCTCTCCCGTATCCGGTGCTACTTGCGCGCGCCTGTCCGGGGGTTGAACAGCCGATAGACGTTCATCACCCCGGCGACACCACCCACCACGAAGAAGACCATGAAGAGCCAGGGAAAACTGCCAAGCCAGCGGTCAAGCAACCAACCGAGCCCGGCGCCGGCGATCAGGGCGGAAACCACCTCGACGCCAGCCCGCATGCCGATCTGCAACGCGCCGCCGGGAAGGGCGTTGGAGCCCTCGCCGCCAGCCTTGTCAGCACCCTTCTCCAGACCCTGGCGTTGCCGGGCCTGCTTCAGGCGCTCGTTGAAATCGTCGCGTTCGTTCACCCTTGCTCCTGCGGTCCCCCCGCCGGAAGGCTGGACGGCTCGTAAGGGGGCGTTCATGGGGTGTCAAGGGCATGACGCATTGCGGCCGGCCAGCTCGACCGGCCGCGGCACCGCCCCGCGGCGGTAGAGCGCCGCGATCTCGGCCGCCGGCATGGGGCGGCCCAGCAGGAATCCCTGCGCCACGTCGCAGCCCAGTTGGCGCAGCACGGCGAGCTGCTCCGCCGTCTCCACCCCCTCCGCCACCACCCGCACGCCGAGGCCGCGCGCCAGCCGCAGGATGGTGTCGACGATCCAGCGGCTGTTGCAGTTCTCGGGGTGCAGCTCCCGCACGAAGGTGCGGTCCACCTTCAGCACGTCGAAGGGCAGGTGCTGGAGATAGCCGAGCGAGGAGTAGCCGGTGCCGAAATCGTCCAGCGCCACGCGCACGCCCAGCCGGTGCAGCGCCTCCAGGGCCAGCTGCGCCGCCTCCGCGCTATGGATGAAGACGCCTTCCGTCAGCTCGATCTCCAGCAGGCGCGGCTGCACCCCGCCCTCCTCCAGCGCCGCCGCCACCATCCGCACCGCCTGTTCGCCGGCGAAGAGATTGGCGGAGAGGTTGACCGCCACCGGCACCTCCAGCCCCTCCTCCTGCCAGCGCCGGATCTGCCGGCAGGCCTGCCGCAGCACGTAGCGGCCCAGCGCCTCGGCCATGCCGGATTCCTCGGCCAGCGGCACGAAGCGGGCGGGGGAGATGGGGCCGCGCACCGGGTGGTTCCAGCGCAGCAGCGCCTCGCAGCCCACCGGCCGCAGCGAGGCGATGGAGAATTTCGGCTGGTAGACCAGCGCCAGCGCCTCCGCCCGCAGGGCCTCGGCCAGTTCCAGCGCGAGCTGCCGGCGCTCCTGCAGCGCCTCCTCCATGGCCGGGTCGAACAGCACGGCGCGGCCCCTTCCCTCCGCCTTGGCGCGGTAGAGGGCGATGTCGCTGCGCTGCTGCAGCACCGCGGCGCTCCTGCCATGCTCCGGGCCGAGCACGGTGCCGACGCTGATCCCCGAATGCAGGGGGCGCCCCTCGAGGTGGAAGGGCTCGGCCATCGCCCGCACCAGCCGCGCCGCCAGCTCCCGCGCCTCGGACGCGTCGGGGACGCCGGGCTGGATCACCGCGAACTCGTCGCCGCTGATGCGGGCCAGCATGTCCCCCGGCCGCAGGCAGCCCAGCATGCGCATGGCCGCGGCCTGCAGCAGCTGGTCGCCGGCCGGGTGGCCCAGGCTGTCATTCACCGCCTTGAAGTTGTCGATGTCGATGCCGTGCAGGGCGAAGCCGCCATCTCCCCCGGCCAGCGCCTGGGCCAGCGTCCTGTTCAGCCGCTCGCCGAACAGCAGCCGGTTGGGCAGGCCGGTCAGCACGTCGTGCTCGGCCATGTGCCGCACCCGCTCCTCGGCCATCTTCCGGTCGGAGATGTCGAGGGAGACGAAGACCACCCGCCCGGGCGCCCCGTTGCCGTCATCCACCGCCACGGCGGTGCCGAGCAGGGCGCGCTGCTGCCCGCCCTGGTCCGTCATCGCCCGCTCCAGGAAGGGCAGCGGGCCTTCGCAGGCCAGCGCCTGTGGCAGCCGCTCCAGATCCCCCGGCGGCAGGCCCAGCGCCTCCGGCCGCCGCCCGATCACCGACGCCTCGGTGACGCCGTGGAAGCGCGCATAGGCCTCGTTGACGAAGAGGTGCCGGCCCTGCGGGTCGAAGACGCTGATCATGGCGGGCAGGCTGTTCATCAGCGCGAGCAGCGTGCGCTCCGCCTCCGCCTGCCGGGCCATGGCGGCGCGGGCGCTGGTCAGGGACCGGTGCGCCCGGCGCGATTCCAGCGCCAGCATCAGGATCAGCAGCGCCACCGACACCAGCAGCCCGACCGCGCAGAACAGGAACAGCCATTTCTGGCCGCGCAGGTCGCCGAGCAGATGGTCCACGGCCTGGCGCTGCTCCAGGTGCAGGTGGCGGTTCGCGTCGTGCAGCTGGTCCCGGAGGCGGGCCAGGGTGAGCTCGATCCGCCCCACCGCCGCAGGATCGCCCGCCATCAGGACCCGCAACGCCACCTCCATGGCGTCGAGGTCGCGCAGCATGGCCGGCGCCAGTGCGTGCAGCCGTTCCATGTTGGCGTATTCCTCGGGACCATCGCCGCTCTGCAGCAGGATGATGCGGCTGTAGAGCACCTCGAACTGCTCCTCCAGCCGCTCGGCGTCCAGCCGGCCGCCCAGGTATTGGTGCAGGTTGCTCTCGAACTGCGCCGCCTCCAGGGCGGCGTTGCTGCTCAGCCAGAGAGCGCTGCGCCGGACCTTGGCTTCCTGCCGGTACTTCCCGGGAAGATGCGCCAGCGAAGCGCCGAGGGAGATGACGAACAGCAGCGCCGTCAGGCCGAGGCCGAGACGCACGAGGCGCCGCCCCTGCCACAGCCAGCGCAGCAGGCCCCTCCCGCCGGTGTGTCCCTGCCCGGCCCCGCCTTTCGCCGCAGGCCCGCCGGCGTGCGGCGGCACCGCTACACCGCCTCGATGCTGCGCAGCTGCCAGATGGACCGCTCATAGAAGAGCGGCCTCTGCAGCGCCGGCCGCTCCGACCACGGATAGACCAGCCAGACCGGCCCGCGGTCGCGCACCCGCATCGGCTCGCCATCCAGCCGGGTGGCCAGGACGGCGCCGTGCCGCGCGCCGTCCTCGCGTGGCACCACGATCTGGTAGCGGTTGATGGCGGTGCAGCGCAGGGTTTCGCCCCCGGCCTGCACCGCCGCCAGCAGCCGTTCCAGCGGCACGCCGGAGAAGTTCTGCGGCCCCTGCGTCCAGGGCGTCTCGGTCCGCAGGGCGACAAGGCCGAGCCCCTCCAGCCGGGAGAGGGAGAATGGGTGCGCTCCGCCTTCGGCCGGGGCCACCCGCCCGGAGACGCTGAGGATCACCCGGCTCTCCACCGCGCCGTCCGGAGCCGCGGCCTGCGCCTGCGCGCACCCGGTACCGGCCAGCCGGAGCCCTGGAACGAGCAGACCGGGAGCCAGGAACAGGGCTTCGCGACGCAGCATGATCTCGCCTTTCGGTGTGGCGCCCACTCCAGGCCCCCGGATGGCAAGCTACCCGCCTTCATTCAAGAACGCGTTAACTTGTGCCTTCCACCATGTCCACCGCCGCCTCGAGATCCACGGAGAGGAGCCGGCTGACGCCACGCTCCTGCATGGTCACGCCATAGAGGCGGTGCATGCGGGCCATGGTCAGCGGGTGGTGCGTCACCACCAGGAAGCGGGTGCCGGATTCGGCGGCCATCGCCTCCAGCAGGCCGCAGAGCCGCTCCACATTGGCGTCGTCCAGCGGCGCGTCCACCTCGTCCAGCACGCAGACCGGCGCCGGCTGGCAGCGGAACACCGCGAAGACCAGGGAGAGCGCCGTCAGCGCCTGCTCGCCGCCCGAGAGCAGCGAGAGGGTGGCGAGCTTCTTGCCGGGCGGCTCGGCATAGATCTCCAGCCCCGCCTCCAGCGGGTCGTCCGAGCCGACCAGCGCCAGATGCGCCCGCCCGCCGCCGAACAGCTTGCCGAACAGCGCACGGAACTCGGCATCCACCCGGTCGAACACGGCGCGCAGCCGCTCCCGCCCCTCGCGGTTCAGGTGGCCGATCGAGCCGCGCAGCTTGGCGATGGCGGCGCCGATCTCCTCGCGGTCGCCATCGATGGCACCGATGCGCTGGTCCACCTCAGCCATCTCCTGCTCGGCGCGCAGGTTGACCGGGCCCATATCCTCCCGCTCCTTGGCCAGCCGCTCGGCCTTGCGGCGGGCGCGCTCCTCGGCGGCCTCGGAGAGGTCCTCGGGCGGCGGCGGCAGGGCGGGCGCATCGCCCAGCCGCTCGGCCAGGCGCTGCGCCACGGCGGCGGCCCCGGCCTCGGCCGCCTGCGCCGCGGCCTCGGCGCGCAGCTGCGCCTCGCGTGCGGCGGCAAAGGCGGTGTCGGCGCGGCGGCGGGCCTCAGCGGCTTCGCGGTCCTCCGTCTCGGCGGCGCGCAGGCGGGTGGCGGCGGCGGCGTGCTCGGCCTCCGCCTCGGCCAGCAGCCGGGCGGCGGCGGCGCGGCGGGCGGCCGCCTCCTCCGGCGCGGCGGCGGCAGCCTCGCGCGCCGCCTCGGCCTCGGCGGCGCGCTGGCGCAGCGCCTCCAGCCGCGCGGACGCCTCGGCCTCGCGCCCGGCCCAAGATTCGCGCTCGGCGCCGATCGCCGACAGCCGCGCGGCGGCGCGCTCGCCCTCGGCCGCCAGGGCGGCGGCGGCGTCGCGCGCGGCGGCGGCGCGGGCACGGGCCTCGGCCTGGCCCTGGCGGGCCGCCTCCACCGCCCGGCGCAGGGCGGCGAGGTCGGGCGCGCCGGCCAGCGCCGCCCCGGCCGCGGTGAGCAGGCGTTCCGCCTCGGCGCGTTCCTCGGCGGCGTGGGCGAGCTGCGGCGCCAGCGCGGCCAGCCGGCTTTCCGCCTGGGCGGCGCGGCTGGCCAGCCGGCTCTCCTCGGCGCGCGCCACCTCCAGGGCGGTCTCGGCCTTGCGGCGGGCGTCGCGGGCGGCGGTTTCCTCCGCCTGGGCGGCGGCCTCGGCGCGGGCGGCCTCGTCCCGCGCGGCACGGGCGGCGGCCGGGTCGGGCAGCGTGGCCAGTGTGGCGGCGGCGGCCTCGCGCGCGGCCTCGGCGGCGCGCAGCTCCGTCTCCAGCCGCTCGATCTGCGGCCCCAGCATGGCAAGCCGGCCCTCGGCCCGGGCGGCGGCGGCGGCGAGGCGGGATTCCGCCTCCCGTGCCCGCGCCAGGGAGGTCTCGGCGGCGGCGCGGGCGGCGCGGGCGGCACCCTCGGCCTGGGCGGCGCGCGCCTCCTCGTCGCGCGCGGCCTCGGCGGCGGCGGCGGCGGTCCCGGCGGCGGCGGCGGCCTGCTCCAGCGCGGCCTCGGCGGCGCGCAGGCGGTTGCGCTGCGTCAGCCGCACCGCGCCCGCGCTCGGCGCGCCGGCACGGGCGCAATGCCCGTCCCAGCGCCACAGCGCGCCCTCGGCGGAGACCAGGCTCTGGCCGGGGCGCAGGCGGGGCAGCAGCGCCTCGCCCGTCGCCTCGTCCGGCACCAGCCCCACCTGGGAGAGGGCGCGCGCCAGGGCGGGCGGCGCCTCCACCCGCGCAGCGAGCGGCTCGGCCCCCTCCGGCAGGGCCGGCGCGGCATCGAGCGGCGGCAGGTCGCGCCAGTGGCGCGGCGCGGCGGCGTCGGCCGGGCTGTCCAGCGCCTCGCCCAGCGCGGCGCCGAGCGCGGCCTCCAGCCCCGGCGG
>NZ_JCACVY010000043.1:0-26680 GCF_058833935.1 Roseomonas sp. TS2
GCAGCGTCGCCTCGTCCAGGCCGGGCAGCGGCAGCAGCGGGGCGGCGCAGCCTTCCCGCTGCCGCACCGCGTGGAAGGCGCGGGACTGCCGCTGCGCCGCCTCCGGCTCCGCCTCGCCATAGGCCAGCGCGAAGGGCTTGCGCACCACCGGCAGGCGCTGCGGCGAGAGCACCTCCACCTCCAGCGGCGTCAGCCCCAGCCTCTCCTCCAGCGATCCCAGCTCGTAGAGGCCGGAAAGGCCGAGCCCGGCCTTCACGCGCGGATGGCCGAGCAGCATGGCGGCCAGATGCGCGCCGGAGTTCCAGCCGCAGAGCAGCACCGGCCCGGTGATGCCGTGCAGCGGCCCCTGCGCCGCCAGCCAGTCGAGCGCGCGGTGACCCTGGCGGACGATGCGCGTCAGGCTGGCCTCCGGCATCAGGCTGTGGCCGGGCAGGGCGGCCGACCAGCCATGCGCCAGCAGCCCCTGCGCCAGCGCGCCGAAGCCCTGCCGGCCGCCTTCCCGCCAGCCGCCGCCATGCAGCAGCACCACGCAGGGCGCGGCGGGGTCGATGGCGGGGTAGAGATCCCACCGGCAGGCCTCGGCGGCCGCGTAGGGAAGGTCCAGCCTGCCGGGCCGGGCGGCCCGCAGCGCCCGCGAATCCTCCGCCCAGTGGCCGGCCAGCTCCGCCGCCGAGAGGCCCGGCCCGCCGCGGCGGAGCACCGTCCGGCCACCCTGCGGCACGGCCTGCGGAGGCGGGATCATCGCCTCGCCCCACCCGGGTGGCGATCCTTCACGGGCGCCGTGCAGCGGTGGGGATGCGACATGCCGGGACACTCCTTGCTCGGGCCGTCCTGGCCCTTTGCAACCGGCGTGCCGCGCCGGGCGAGGCCGGGGCCGGCGGTCCCCGGGCCTGCCCCGCGGGTGCGGCGGCCGCCCACCCCTTGTGCAGTTGCGCCGCGGCGGGTCAGCCCGGCGGGGAGACGAGCAGCGGTGCCAGCGCCTCGCGCAGGGCCGGCGGCACCGGCACGGTCTGCCGCTGCGTCGCCGCGTCCACCTGCACATGGATGAAGTGGCCCTCGGCGCAGGCCAGGTCCTCGCCCGGGCGGAACAGCCCGATCTCGTAGCGCACCGAACTGCGCCCGACATGCGCGACCCGCAGACCGCCCGCCAGCACATCCGGGAAATGGGCCGGGCTGTGGAAGCAGCACATCGTCTCCACCACCACGGCCAGGCTGGAGCCGGGATCGGCCGGGGTGGGCTGCAGGCCGCGCCCGGCCAGGAACAGCGCCACCAGCGTGTCGAAGTAGAAGTAGTAGGCGGCGTTGTTGATGTGGCCGTAGCTGTCCTGGTCGCCCCAGCGGGTGGGGATGTCCTGGAAGTGCCGGTACTCGGCCCGGCGGGGGATGCTCTTGCTCATGCGCGGGGCGCGGTCCTTGTCGTGATGCGGGGCTGCGATGCGGGGCTGCAATGCGGGGCGGGCTGTGGCACGCCGCCCACGCCCGGCGGCAAAAATCCGCGCGGGGGGGCGGGGTTTGCGCGGCCCGGGCTTCGCCCTGGCGCGTGGGCCTTGTATAAAAGAAGAATTCCTGGCGAACAGGGCGCCGATCGGTGGCAATATGCCGCCGCCGGCCCGCCCGGCCTGCCGGAGTCCCGCAACCCGACCAGCCAGGATCGTTTCCGCGCACGATGTCAGCACCCGCCGCCAATCCCCGCCTTGAGCCATTCCGGCTGCGCGGCGCGAATTTCAATCTGCTGGTGCTCCGGCTGCTCGATCCACGGCACGAGGTGATTGTTCCTGCCCTCGGCGACCAGTTCCGCCGCGCGCCCGGCTTCCTGCGCTTCGCGCCGCTGGTGATCGGGCTGGACGACCTGGCGGTGGCGCCGCACGAGGTGGATTTCGCCACCCTCGCGGCCGAGCTGCGCCGCATCGAGATCATGCCCATCGGCACCGTGGGCGGCTCGCCGGAGATGAAGGCCGCGGCCCAGAGCGCCGGCCTGCCGCCGCTGCGTGCCGCCGGCGCGCAGGAGGAGGTGGCGCTGGCGCCGCCGCCCCCGCCCGCCGCCAGCAGCGAGCCGCCGCCCGCGCCGCCGCTGCCGCCCGGGTCGATGCGCCCCACCGTCATCGTCGACCACGCGGTGCGCGCCGGCCAGCGCATCTGGGCCCAGGGTGCCGATCTTATCATCAACGGCACGGTCAATCCGGGCGGCGAGGTGATTGCGGACGGCAACCTGCACGTCTATGGCGCCCTCCGGGGCCGGGCCATCGCCGGCGGGGCCGACAATATGGAAGCGCGCGTCTTCGCGTTGAATTTCGATCCGGAACTGGTTTCCATCGCCGGCTACTACGCCGTGCGGGAGGGGCTGACGGACGCGCCGATCGGCAAGCCGGCGCAGGTGCGGCTGATCGGCGAGAACATGCGGTTTGACCGGCTGGGCTGAGCCCGCTTCCCACCCGGCAGAGAGGAGAGACCAATGGCGCAAGTGATCGTGGTGACGTCGGGCAAGGGAGGGGTCGGCAAGACCACAAGCTCCGCCGCCTTCGCCACCGGTCTCGCCCAGAGCGGCAAGAAGACGGTGGTCATCGACTTCGACGTCGGCCTGCGCAACCTCGACCTCATCATGGGCGTCGAGCGCCGCGTGGTGTTCGACATCGTCAACGTCATCAGCGGCGAGGCGCGGCTGAACCAGGCGCTGATCCGCGACAAGCGGGTGGACACCCTCTCGATCCTCCCTGCCAGCCAGACGCGGGACAAGGACGCCCTCACCAAGGAGGGCGTGGCGCAGATCATCGACGAGCTGAGCCAGGATTTCGACTACATCGTCTGCGACAGCCCCGCCGGCATCGAGAAGGGCGCGCTGCTGGCCCTCTACTTCGCCGACCAGGCGATCATCGTCACCAACCCGGAAGTCTCCTCCGTCCGGGACAGTGACCGCATCCTCGGCGTGCTGCAGTCCAAGTCGCGCCGCGCCGAGGAGAAGAAGGAGCCGGTGAAGGAGCACCTCCTCGTCACCCGCTACGCGCCGGAGCGGGTGGAGAGGGGCGAGATGCTGAAGCTCGAGGATGTGCGCGAGATCCTCGCCATCCCGCTGCTCGGCGTCATCCCCGAGAGCGAGAGCGTGCTGAAGGCCTCCAACACCGGCAGCCCGGTGATCCTGGACGACGTGTCGAACGCCGGCCAGGCCTACAAGGACGCGGTCGCCCGCTTCCTGGGCGAGGACCGCCCGCACCGCTTCATCGACCCGGAGAAGCGGGGCTTCCTGTCGCGCCTGTTCGGGGGGAGGGCCGCATGAGCTGGCTCGACGTCTTCCGGGGCAAGAGCAAGCCGCCGCCCAGCGCGGGTGCCGCCAAGGAGCGGCTGCAGATCGTGCTGGCGCATGAGCGCATCAGCCGCACGGGCGACGATTTCCTGCCGCGGCTGCAGAAGGAGCTGATCCAGGTGGTGGCGCGCTACGTCGCCATCGACCCGAAGGCGGTGAACATCTCGCTCGACCGCGGCGGCGACATGAGCACGCTGGCGATCGAGGTGGAACTGCCGGCGCCGGAGAAGCCCAAGCCCGGCGCCGACGCCCCCGCCGGCAAGGCGGCCGCGCCGGAAGCGCCGGCCGGCAGCAAGGCCGAGGCCGGCCAGAAGGCCTCCTGAAGCCCGGGGAACCGGCGCGGCCTCAGCGGCCGCGCCGCACCAGGTAGAGGGTGGCGCCGAGCATCACCACCGTGCCGGCCAGCAGCGCCAGGCCCGGCCGCTCGGCATAGATGGCCCAGCCCAGCATGGCGCTGGCCGGAATCTGCGCATACTCGATCGGCGCCAGCAGCCCGACCTCCGCCCGCCGCGCCGCGGCCGAGGCGGCGAGGTCGCTGCCCAGCGCGAACAGCGTGCCGCCCACCAGCATGGCCAGGGCGAACAGGCTCGGCGTCTGCCAGACGAAGGCCGAGACCGGCCCCCAGAACAGCACCGAGATCACCGAGTACCAAGCCACCACCCGCACCGGCGGCTCGGTGGCCGAAAGGGCGCGGAAGGTGATCAGCACCAGGGCGCTGCACATCCCCGCCGCCAGCGCCGCCGGCGTGCCGAGCGAGAGGCTGCCCCCCGGCTGCGCGACGATCAGCACGCCGACGAAGCCGATGGCAGCGGCCAGCGCCCGGTCGCGCCGCACCGCCTCGTGCAGCAGCAGCGCCGCCAGCGGCAGCACCCAGAGCGGGCGGGCGCTCATCATCGCCACAGCGTCCGCCAACGGCAGCAGGGTGATGGCGAGGAGCTGGAGCAGGAAGGTGGCGATGCCGGCGGCACCGCGCGCCAGGTGCAGCTTCGGCCGGCGCGTGGCCAGCGCCGCGATGGGGCCGGCGCGCAGGATCCAGGGCGACAGGATGGCCAGGGTGATCAGCCCGCGCGCGAAGGGCACCAGCGGCACCGGCAGCCCCTCGCGCAGGGCAGCGCGGTAGCAGGCATTCACCCCCGCGCCGCACAGGGCGGCCAGCAGCATCAGCCCGATGCCCGCCAGCGCGGCGGAGGGCCGGCGGGCCAGCGGCATCAGCGGCGGGGCGCGAGCTCGGATTCCAGCGCCTTGATCTTGGCGGTCAGCGACTCCCGCAGCGAGGCGGCGGCGTGCGGCTTCAGCGCCGCCAGCGCCTCCTTCAGGTCGCGCAGCTGGCGCTTCTTCTCCTCGGTGGTGCGGGAGATGGGACGATTGCCGGAGAGCTGGCCGTCGAACGCACGCATGGTCGTCATGTCCTTGTGGCAGGGGCCGCGCATCCTGTGCGGGCGCGCAGGGAAAGAGGAAGGAGAGGCGTCTCAGAGACCGTTCAGCTTGCGCAGCAGGCAGAGCAGGGCCTCCCGCTCCGCCGCGTCCAGCGGCTGGGCGATCCGGTCCTCATGCTCTCCCACACGGGCCTTGAAGGGCGGCAGCAGCGCCATCCCCTCGGCGCTCAGGCGCAGGGCCTGGGCGCGCCGGTCGCTGGGAACCGCATGCCGCTCCACCAGCCCGCGCTCGGTGAGGCGCTGCATGGCCGGGCTCAGCGTGGACTTGTCCAGCGCCGCGGCCGTGGCGAGCTGCCCGAGGGTGATGCCGGGATTGGCCTCCACCAGGCAGAGCAGCGCGAACTCCCCGGAGGTGATGCCGAACTCGGCCGTGCTCTCGGTGAAATCCAGCAACATGCGGGTATGGGCGCGGCGCAGCAGATGCCCGAGCAGCCCCGGCAGGGGCCCCAGGTCGATCGGCTCCTGCCTGAATCGCTCCGCGTCCATGGCCGCAGCATAGCGCAGCCGGCGATGGGGCGGAACGGGCGCCGGGGGGCGGTCTTCCCCGGCTTAGTACTCGAACTCGTAGGAAAGGCCGATGCGCTCGCCCGTCTCGCCGCCGGTGCTGCTCTCCAGCTTCAGCCGCGGCGTCAGCTCCACCTCGACGCCGACGCGCGGCCCGCCCTCGGCGCCCTGCTCGACGCCGACATAGACGCCCTGGCCGACATAGCCGCCCGCCTGCACCGAGGGGTTCTCCAGCCCGCCCTCCTGGTTGCCGACGCCGAGCCGGTCCAGCCCCAGCCGGTCCGCCAGCCGGCCGAGGAAGCCGCGCCCGCCGCCGGGCGCGACGCCGGCCAGGTTGGCGACGCCCCCCGCGAGCTGCGCGATCTCCAGCGGCGAGAGCTTGTCCACGGGGCGGCCGAACAGCAGCCGCGCCAGCACCTCGTCCTGCGGCAGCTCCGGCTCCGAGGTGAAGCTGATCTCCGGCTTGCCGGGTTCGCCGGTGACGGTGATGGTGATGGTCACGCCCTGGGCATTGGTGCTGGCCTCGAAATCGAGGTGCGGCTGCAGGTCGCCAGTGAAGGTGATGGCGCCGCGGTTGAAGACGATGCGCCGGTCGAGCAACTGGAAGGTGCCACGCCGCATGGTGAAGGCGCCCGCCGGCTGCGGGTCCGCCGCCGTGCCGCTGACGCGCAGCGTGCCGCCCAGCTCCGCGTCGAGCCCACGGCCGCGCACCAGGATGGATTGCGGCGCCTCCACCGTCACGTTCAGCCGGATGGGCGGCGCGGCGGGGCCGGGCTCGGGTGGCGCGGGGGCGCCGGCGCCACGCTCGCGCACATCGCCCAGCGTGGCCACGCCGCCGCCCGGCAGCGCCTGCGGGATGTTCACCACCACCCGGCGCAGCCGCACCGTGCCGCCCAGCGCCGGGTCGGTCTGCAAGGGCCCGGTGAAGCGGAGGTCGGCATCCAGCAGCGCCGTGACCAGCTCGCTCTGCACCGGCGTCGCGTCGCGCGCGGTGATGGCGATGTCGATCGGGATGCCGGCGGCCAGCGGCTGCGCGCTGCCGCGCGCGGTGATGCTGCCATTGCCGGCACGCGCCACGAAGTTCTCGAGCAGCACCTGGTCGCCGCTGGCGCGCAGCCGGCCGTTGATGCCGGTGAGGCGCAGCCCGAAGAGCGGGTTGCGCACCTCGCCGCCGGAGAGGGTGGCGGTGCCGTTCAGCGCGGGCGCGCCCAGCGTGCCGGAGGCGCCGCCATCGAGCACGATGCGGCCGGTGACGCGGTTGCCGCTGCCGCCTAGGCTCGGCGTCAGCAACGGCTGGAGGTTGGCTTGGCCGCTGAGGCTGGCCGAGAGCGGCGCCTCGGCCCCCGGCCCCTGCGGCAGCTCGGCGCGGGCGTCGAGCGTCACCATGCTGCCCATGCGCAGCGCGGCGCTGGCCCGCACCGCGCCGTTGCCGGCGCGCTGCGCCTCGACCCGCAGCGTGGCGGCGGGCCAGCCGCGCGACCACGGCGCCTCGGCGCGCAGCCCGGTGCCGTTGAGGGTGGCGTTGACCTCCGGCGCGCTGGTCGGGCCGGTGATGCGCGCCTCGCCCACCACGGTGCCGGAGAGACGCGGCTCGGGCGCGAACATGTTGACCAGCGAGGCAGGCAGGGCGGCCAGCGCCACGCGGATGTCGGCCCGCTCCGGCCCCCAGCGGCCGCTGACGGTGAGGTTGCCCGCCGGCCGCGCGGCGAGGCGCAGGCCGGGGATCTCCACCGCGCCGGAATTCGGCAGCAGGATGGCGCCGGGTGCCGCGAGGCGGATGCCCATCTCGCCCTGCGCCGCCTCCAGCGCGGCGATATCGACCCGCATGCCCTCGTCATTGCGGCTGAAGCGGCCGCGGCCCTCGACATTGGCCTGGGGAAGCCCGGCGCGGATGTTCCAGTCGAAGGCGGCGTCGGTGCCCTTCACCAGGGCGTTGGCGCTGTAGCGCTGGCCGCCGACCTCGACATTCGGCGCCTCGATGCGGGCGTCGATGCTCTGGCGGCCCTCGGGGGTCGGCGCCAGCTTCGCCTCGACGCGCAGCCGCCCGGCCACCGGCTGGCCAGCCAGCTCGGAGAGCGGCGCCAGGTTCTCGGCGGCGATGGTGGCGGTGCCGTCGAACAGGGTGGTGGCGGTGTTCAGCGTGCCGTCCACCTGGCCACGGATGGGGCCGAAGGTGATATCGCCCTCGGCCAGACGCACCAGCTCGCCCTCCTGCGCAGCGCGCAGGGCGAGGGCGATGGGCTGGCCCTCGGCGCGGCCGGTCAGGCGCAGCGTGCCGGCCATGCCGCTGATGGAGGGGATCTCCGCCACCAGCTCCGGCGATTCGAGGCGCCGCCCGGCGACGAACAGGCCGGGGCTGGCCGCCTTGAGCGCGATGGCGGGGTCGGCCGCGGGGCCAGTGACGCGGGCATCGACGGCGATGGGCCCGGACAGCTCCGGACGGATCGCCTTCAGCTCCGGCACATCGAGCCGCGCCGTGAGGTCCAGCACGTCCCAGCCGCTGCCCTCGACATGCAGGCGGGCGCCCTGGCCACGAACCTCCAGGCTGTCGATGTGGAAGGCGGTGCCGCGGTAGTCGGCCTCGGGGTTGGGGCCGAGCACGGCGCCCATCGGGTCCGGGCCGCGCAGCCCGCGCGGGCGGAGCTGCGCCTGGATGCGCTCGCCATCCTCCACCCGGGCGGTGAGGGTGATGCCCTCCCAGCCGATGATCTCCGGCACCAAGGGCGCCAGTTCCGCCGAGTTGGCGATGCGTGCCTCGGCCTCCAGCAGCGCCAGGCTGCCGCGCGCGGTGATCTCGCCGGCGCGGGCGGAGAGGCGGAGATTCTCCAGCTCCGGCTGGCCGCGGGCCGGCAGCTTCGCGCCCAGCGTGAAGTCGATGGCGCGCACCGGCTCGGGCGCCAGGTTGGCCGGCGCGTCGAGATGGCCGGTGAGGGTGAGGGCGCCGCCGCCCGCCTCGTCCAGCGCCACGCGGCCCTCGGCGTTGAAGCCGGCGAGCTCGCCAAAGGCGGCGCGGGCGCGCAGATCGGCGCCGCTGGCCGGGCCATCCAGCCGCAGGGTGAGGTCGGCCGGCGCCTGCGGGATGCCGAGCGCGGTGGCCAGCACGCCGCCGGGCGGCTCCTGCGCGCGCAGGTCGGCCAGCAGCCGCGCCTGCGGGTCGAGGCCCAGCTCCAGGTCGAGCCGGCCCTCGGCCTCCAGCCGCTGCACGGCGAGCTTCGCCTGCAGGGCGGCGGCGACGAGGCTGGCCTCGCCGTTCAGCGAGAGGGCGAAGCCCGAGGGACCATGGGGGGCGGGGCCGTGCTCCTCCACCGTGGCCGCAACCAGCTCGCGCGGGATCTCGATGCGCTCCACCGCGAGGCGCTCCAGATGCACCGCCACGGGCAGGTTCGGCAGGGTGGGGATGGGGCCGCCCTCGGTGGTCTGCGGCTCCGGCTCCAGGGCAGGCTCGCCGGCCTCGGGCAGGCGCAGCAGCGCCACGCGGCGGGCGGTGAGCGCCTCGATGCGCAGGTCGCGCGAGAGCAGGGCGCGCAGGTCGAGGTCGAGGCGGGCATCCTCCACCTCCAGCCAGGGCCCCTGCGAATCGGCCATGGTAAGGCGGGCGAAGCCGGGGGCGCCGGGAATGGGGCCGTGCAGCCCCTCGATGGTCAGGCCCGGGACGAAACGCTGCGCGAGGTCAGCCAGCAGGCGCTGGCCGGGCGCGGTGTTGGCGCCCACCAGCACGCCGCCCAGCAGCAGCACGGGCAGCAGAATCAGAATCGCGAGCAGGCCCAGGGCCCAGCGGAGCACCCGGCGCATCAGAAAGCCTGCCCGATGCCGACATAAAGGCCGAAGGCGGAATCCCCGCTCTCCTTGTTGAGGGGGATGGCGATATCGGCGCGCAGCGGCCCGATGGCCGTGAGGTAGCGCACGCCCAGGCCGGCGCCGACCTTGAGATTGCCGAAATCCGGCGTCGGGTCACGCGTCACGGAGCCGGCATCGACGAAGGCCGCCATGCCGATCGGGCCGCTGATGCGCTGGCGCAGCTCGACGCTGCCCTCCACCAGCGAGAGGCCGCCCGCCGGCTCGTCGCTGGCCGTGCGCGGCCCGACGGACTGGTAGGAATAGCCGCGCACCGAGCCGCCGCCACCCGCGTAGAAGCGCTTGTCGGGCGGCACGCCGCCGAAGGAGGCGCCGACGATGCTGCCCACCACGCCGCGCAGCGCGATGATGCTGCCCTTGTCGCCGCTGACGTCGAAATAGGTGCTGCCCTGGGCGCGCAGCCGGGTGAAGGCGTTGCTCTCGCCCAGCGAATAGATCGGGTTGACCAGCAGCGCGGCACGGATGCCGCGGCTCGGGTTCAGCGGGTTGTCCGTGTCGTTCCAGCGCAGCTGCCCGATCAGGCCGAGCAGCTGGTAGTTCGTCGTCACATTGTCCTGGGTAACGCGGCTGAACTCGATCTGCGGGCCGAAGCCATAGGTCAGGCGGGGCGAGAATTCCCGCTCCAGCAGCGCGCCGAGGGTGAAGGCGTCGCGGTCATAGGCGTCGGGGCGCTCGCGCAGCGCGGCGATGTCGAAGGTCAGGGTCTGGTTGCGGCCGGCGAACCAGGGGGTGCGCAGGCTGGCGCCGATCTTGCCGCCCGTGTCGCTGGTGTCGCCCGTGGTGCCGAGGCGGTTGACCTCCGCCTCCAGCCGCAGCCGCTCGGCGCCGCCGAACAGGTTGCGGTGCTCCCAGTAGGTGCTGAAGGTGGGGCCGTAGCGCGTCTCGTAGGCGGCGCTGAAGCCGATGGCGTGCAGGGGCCGCTCGGCCACGGTGAAGGTGAGGGGCAGGTCGCCCGCCTCGTCCAGCCGCTCGCCGGCACGGGCCCGCACGGTGCTGAACACGCCGAGGCTGAGCAGGTCCCGGCGCTTCTCGTCGATCGCCTTCTGGCTGTAGCCCTGGCCCTGCATCGGCGCGACGATGCGGGCGAGCAGGTCGCTGTCGGTGCGCTCCTCGCCGCTGACGCCGGGCCGGGCGAATTGCGGGCGCGGGCCGGGGGCCACGGTGAAGGTGACCTCCATGCGGTTCGTGTCATGGTCCACCGTCACGCGGCGGCGCACGGCGGCGAAGGGATGGCCGGCATCGCGCAGCGCGTCGCGCAGCCGCCCCTCGGCATCCAGCACCGGCTGGGCGCGGGCGGGGTCGCCCTCCTTCAGGCCGGTCTCCCCGGCATCGGCGATCGAGGCGCCGGCGGGTTCGGCCTGCAGCCGCACGGGCGCCAGGCGGTATTGCGGCCCCGGCTCCACCATGACGGAGACCGGCACCGGCTCCGCAGTGCCCTCGCGCGCCAGCAGGCGCTCGGCCAGGCCCGGGCTGTCCGGCGCCTGACCGTCGATGGCGATGCGGGCGCTGCCGCCGTAATAGCCTTCGGAGCGCAGCGCATCGCGCATGTTGTCCGTCTCGGCCAGGGCGCGGCCGATCAGCCCGTAGGCATCCACCGGCGCGCTCTCGCGCAGCCGCTCCAGCGCGGAGGCATTGCGGATGGCGGTGTCCAGCGCCTCGTCGCCGGTTTCCGGCAGGGCCACGGTATAGGCGAGATTGGCCTCGTCCTGCGGCGCCTCCGGCTGGCTGGCGGCCGGCGTGCCTGCGGCCCCGCTTTCCGCCCCCCGGCTTTCCGGCGCAGGCTGGGCGAAGGCGCGCAGCATGGCCGTGAGGGGAAGGGCACCCGCGACGGCGGCGGACAGGGCGACAAGGGCAAGTCGGGATTTGAGGCGCATCGTCTTAGGGAGTATGCCCTAGCACATGGATCCGACTCTTGCCGAAACACTCACGCGTTGGCGCAGGCATCTCCACGCCAACCCCAGCCTCACCCTGCATGAAGGGCCAACCGCCAAGTTCGTGGTGGACAAGCTGAGGGAGCTGGGTGTGACCGACATCGTCACCGATGTTGGGGGTCATGGCGTGGTGGCAACCCTGCACCGGCCCGGCAGCAACCGCAGCGTCGGCCTGCGCGCCGACATGGACGCGCTGCCGATCGAGGAGGCGGCGCAGGATCTGGCCTGGCGCAGCACCAACCCGGGCGTGATGCATGCCTGCGGACATGACGGCCACACCACGGCGCTGCTCGGCGCCGCGGCGCTGTTGATGCAGGATGAGAGCTGGTCCGGCACGGTGCGGCTGGTGTTCCAGCCGGCCGAGGAGGGCGGCGGCGGCGCCGCCTCCATGGTGCGCGACGGGCTGTTCCGCCGCTTCCCGATGGACCGCATCTTCGGCTGGCACAACTGGCCGGGCCTGGCCGCCGGCACCATCGCGGTGCATGACAGCGCGGTGATGGCCGCCGGCCGGCGCTTCGAGATCGTCGTGGAGGGCCATGCCGGCCATGCCGCGCTGCCGCACCTGACGCGCGACCCGATGGTGGCCGCCGGCCACGCCATCGTCGCCTGCCAGTCCATCGTGGCGCGCAACCTCGACCCGATGGAAACCGGCGTCGTCAGCCTGACCATGATCCATGGCGGCGAGGCGGAGAACCAGATCGCCGCCCGCGTCACCATCAAGGGCAGCATGCGCTTCATCAAGCCGGAGGTCGGGCGGGAGATCGAGGCGGGGCTGCAGCGCGTGGCGGAGGGCGTCTCGGCCACCTTCGGCGTGCAGGCCACCAGCCGCGTCTGGGGCGGCGTGCCCGTCACCGCCAACCACCCGGAGGCGCGTGAGCTGGCGGCCGGCGCGGCGGCGGCGGTGACCACGCTCCGCCGCGACATCGGGCCCGCCATGACCGGGGAGGATTTCTCGCACTTCCTGCATGAGGTTCCTGGCGCCTTCGTCTGGATCGGCAACGGCCCGGCCGAGGGTGGATGCGAGCTGCACAACCCACATTACGACTTCAACGACGCCGTGCTGCCGGTGGCCAGCGGCTTCCTGGCGGAGACCGCCCGGCGTGCCCTGGCACAGGAGCCCGGCTGAAGGCAGCGTGGCGCGCATCTTCCGCCTGCCGCGGGAAACGCCGGAGGCATGGCCCAGGTTGCGCCGCGCAACCTGCCGTGGCCGCCACGGTTCCCGCCGCACCGTCTTTTGCCACCCCCCGCCGAGGAAGACCGCATGATTCCGCTTGCCCGCTCGCCCCGCATCGCCATCCCCAAGCTCGGGCTCGGCACCTGGAAGCTGGCCGGGCCGGAGGGGCAGGCGGCGGTGGAGAGCGCCCTGGCGCTCGGCTACCGCCATCTCGACACCGCCGACCGCTACGGCAACGAGGCGGAGGTGGGGGCCGGCCTCGCCGCCTCCGGCGTGGCGCGGGGGGATGTCTTCCTCACCAGCAAGGTCTGGTACGACAACCTGGCCCCCGCCGCGCTGCGGCGCTCGCTGGAAGGCTCGCTGGCCAAGCTGGGCACGGACCATCTCGACCTGTTCCTGATCCACTGGCCGTCGCCGGAGATGGACCTCGCCGCGGCGGTGGCGGCGCTGGAGAAGGCGAAGGCCGAGGGGCTGGTGCGCCGCTGGGGCGCCTCCAACTTCCCGCTCGGGCTGATGCGGCAGCTGGAGGCGATGGGCGCGGAGCCCGCCTGCCTGCAGGTGGAATACCATGTGCTGCTCTCGCAGCAGCCGCTGCTGGAATGGTGCCGGCCGCGCGGCATCGCGCTCGCCGCCTATTCGCCGCTGGGGCAGGGGGCGCTGGCCAGCCAGCCGGTGCTGGCGGAGATCGGCCGCAGGCACGGCGCCACGGGGCTGCAGGTGGCGCTGGCCTGGCTGCTGCGGCAGGAGATGGTGGTGGCCATCCCCAAGGCCAGCCGGCGCGAAAGCCAGCAGGCCAATCTCGACGCCGTGGCGCTGGCGGAGAGGCTGGACGCGGCGGATGTCGCCGCCATCGACGCGCTGCCGAAGGACTGGCGCCGCGTGAACCCCGACTTCGCGCCCGACTGGAACAGCTGAGGCGGCGCCTCAGCCGCCAGGCTTCTCCCCGCCGCCGAGCAGCGTGGCCCAGACCGGGTCCTTGAGCTTGCCCAGGAAGGCGGTGTGGGCGGCGATCTCCGCCTCGCTCGGCACGACCGGGCGCGGCGCGCGCGCCACCGGCGCGGCATCGAGCTCGATCGCCGCCGGCGCCGCCACGCGCGGCGCCGAGGCCAAGGCGAGGTCCGGCTGCTTGCCGCCCATCAGCTCCAGATAGACCTGCGCCAGCAGCTGCACGTCGAGCAGCGCGTTGTGCGCGGTGCGCATGGAGTTGTCGATGCCGTAGCGGCGGCAGAGCGCGTCCAGGCTGTTGGGCAGGCCGGGGAAGCGCTTCTTGGCCAGCACCAGCGTGTCCACCATGCGCGCCCGGTCGATCACGGGGTGGCCGGCCTTCTTCAGCTCGAAATCGAGGAAGGCGAAGTCGAACGGGGCGTTGTGCGCCACGACCGGGTCGTCGCCCAGGAACGCCAGCAGGGCGGGGGCGATCTCGGCGAATTTCGGCTTGTCCCGCAGCATGTCCCAGGTGAAGCCGTGCACCTTGGCGGCTTCCTCCGGCACCTCCCGCTCGGGGTCGATGAGCTGGTGGTAGAAGCGGCCGGTGGGGACGAGGTTGACCAGCTCCACCGCCGCCACCTCCAGCACGCGGTCGCCGGTGGCGGGGTCGAAGCCGGTGGTCTCGGTGTCGAGCACCAGGGCACGGCTCATCGGTCATTCTCCAGCAGGCGGCGGATGGCCCGGCGCGCATGACCGCGCGACAGGCCGGTGCGGATGACATGGTCGGCGCGCCGGCGCTTCTCGGCATCCGGCGTCTGGCGGGCGAGGATGGCGTCCAGCCGCTCCGGCGTCATGCCGCTGCGGGCCAGCACACGGGCGCGCTGCACGGCGGCGGGGGCGGAGACAACCACCACCGCGTCGCACCGCGCCTCGCCGCCGGTCTCGAACAGCAGCGGGATATCGAGTACCACGAGGCGGCGCCCGGCGCGGCGGGCGCGGGCCAGGAAGCGCCGCTCCTCCGCCCGCACCAGCGGATGCACGATGCCCTCCAGCCGGCGCAGCGCAGCGCGGTCGGCCAGCACCACGCGGCGCAGCGCCTCGCGGTCCACCGCGCCGTCGCGCACCGTGCCGGGGAAGGCCTCGCCGATCGGCCGCACGGCGCGGCCGCCGGGGCCCTGCAGGGCATGCACGGCGGCATCGGCGTCGAACACCGGCACGCCGAGCCGCCGGAAGGTGGCGGCGGCGGTGGACTTGCCCATGCCGATGCCGCCCGTCAGCCCCCAGACCTTCATCGGCCGGCCTTCATGCGGGGTGGCGCGGGATGTCGGCGGCGACGAAGTCGCGCAGCGCCCGGTCCACCACCGGCTCCACCCCGAACCAGGCGGCGAAGCCGGGCCGCGCCTGGTGCAGCAGCATCCCCAACCCGTCGACGCCGCGCAGGCCGCGGGCGCGGGCGGCGGCCAGCAACGGCGTCTCCAGCGGCACATAGACGGCATCGGCCACCACCGCATGGGCGGGGAGGGGGGCGAGGTCGATCTCCAGCGGCGGCTGGCCGGCCATGCCGAGGCTGGTGGAATTGACCAGCAGCGCCGCGCCCTCCAGCGGCGGCGCCTCGGCCACCGCGACGGGGCCACCCAGCGCCCCGGCCAGCGCCTCGGCGCGCGCCCGGTTGCGGTTGACCAGGGTCAGGCGCGGGCAGCCGGCGTCGAGCAGGGCGGCCGCGATGGCGCGCGCCGCGCCGCCGGCGCCGAGCAGCACCGCCGGGCCATCCGCCGCCCGCCAGCCCGGGGCCTGCTCCCGCACGCTCTCCAGGAAGCCGTAGCCATCGGTGTTGGAGCCCTCGATGCGGCCCTCGCGGAACACCAGCGTGTTCACCGCCCCGGCGCGGCGGGCGCTCTCCGCCACCGAATCGCACAGGGCGAAGGCCGCCTCCTTGTGCGGGATGGTAACGTTGGCGCCCTGGAAGCCGAGCGAGACCAGGGCGCGCACGGCCTGCGCGAAGTCTTCCGGCCGCACCTGGAGCGGGATGTAGGTGCCATCGATGCCGTGCTGCCGCAGCCAGTGGCCATGCAGCCGGGGGGAGCGCGAATGCGAGGCCGGCCAGCCCAGCACGCCGGCCAGCCTGGCCTTGCCGGTGAGGATCGTCATGCGCCCATGAATCGGGCGTGGCGGCGGCTTGGTCAATGGGCCGCCGCCACGCCCCCTGGCATTCCGCGCCCGGCAATGCCACCACTTGGGGCGACGAAACGGCACACACGGAGCATTCCATGGCGCGTGGCTTGAAGGTCGCGGTCCAGATGGACCCGATCCAGGGGATCAACATCGACGGCGACAGCACCTTCGTGCTGATGCTGGAGGCGCAGGCGCGGGGCCACCAGCTCTGGCACTACCATGTGAAGGACCTGACGCTGGCCTCGGGCCGCGTGCTGGCGCGGATGCAGCCGGTCGAGGTGCGGCGGGAGAAGGGCAACCACTACACGCTGGGCGAGGCGGCGGAGCACGACCTCTCCACCATGGACGTGGTGCTGATGCGGCAGGACCCGCCCTTCGACATGGCCTACATCACGGCCACGCACATCCTGGAGCACATCCACCCCAAGACCCTGGTGGTGAACGACCCGGTGCATGTCCGCAACGCGCCGGAGAAGCTGTTCGTGATGCAGTTCCCGGAGCTGATGCCGGACACCATCATCACGCACGACCCGCTGGAGGTGCGGAAGTTCCGTCAGAAGCATGGCGACATCATCGTCAAGCCGCTGTTCGGCAATGGCGGGGCGGGCGTGTTCCACCTTCGCCCCGAGGATGGCAACCTCAACTCCCTGCTGGAGATCTTCGCCGAGCGCTCGCGCGAGCCGCTGATGATCCAGCAATACCTTCCCGCCGTGCGGCTGGGCGACAAGCGCATCATCCTGATCGACGGCGTGCCGATGGGCGCCATCAACCGCGTGCCGGCCGAGGGAGAGAGCCGCAGCAACATGCATGTGGGCGGCCGCCCCGAGGCGGTGGCGCTGACCGAGCGGGACAAGGAGATCTGCGCCCGCATCGGCCCCGCCCTGAAGGAGCGCGGCCTGATCTTCGTGGGCATCGACGTGATCGGCGACTACCTGACCGAGATCAACGTCACCTCGCCGACGGGCCTGCAGGAACTGGCCCGCTTCGACGGCGTGCACCTGGAGAAGGCGATCTGGGACGCCATCGAGGCCAAGCGCTGAGACTCGAAGAAGAAAGATGGGGGTCCGGGGGAATTCCTTCCCCCGGCCTTTTTGGGGTGCTCAGACCAGCCGTATCAGCAGCAGGCTGACCAGCCCCAGCGCCAGCAGCGAGAGCATCACGGTGGCGGTAACCCGCCCGCCGGCCTTGGCCACCATCCGCACATCGACGCCGAGCCCCAGCGCCGCCATGGCCAGCAGCGTCAGCACGCCTGTCAGGGTGGCGAGCGGCGCCAGCAGCGCCTGCGGGATCAGCCCCAGCGCGCGCAGCGCCATCAGCCCCAGGAAGCCCAGGATGAACCAGGGCACCAGCTTGGCCAGGCCCAGCTTTTGACCACCCGGCTTCTTTCCCTCCCGCTGCCCGGCGAGCAGGGAGAGGCCCAGCACCACCGGCCCCAGCATCAGCACCCGCACCAGCTTGACCAGCGTGCCGAGCTGCACGGCGAGCGCCCCCACCGGCGCCGTGGCCGCCAGCACCTGCGGCACCGCATAGACGGTAAGGCCCGCCAGCACGCCGTATTGCAGCTCGCTCAGCCCCAGCACCGGCACCAGCAGCGGCAGCGACAACACCACGCCGACGCCGAGCACCGCCGTGAAGGCGATGGCGCTGGCCACGTCCTTGGCCTGGGCGCCGATCACCGGCGCCACGGCGGCGATGGCCGAGTTGCCGCAGATGGAGTTGCCGCATGCCACCAGCATGGCCATGCGCTTCGGCAGGCCGAGCAGGCGCCCAAGGCCGTAGCTGAAGGCAATGGCCAGCAGCACCACCACGCCGATGCCCAGGATCAGCGCCGGCCCCGCCGCCAGCATGGCGGTGACGCTGAGCGAGGCGCCGAGCAGCATCACCGCCACCTCCAGCAGCATCTTGGCGCTGAGGCCGATGCCGGGGGCGAAGCGGGCGGGCGGCACCCACAGGCTGCGCAGCACGGTGCCGATGAGGATGGCCAGCACCAGCGAATCCAGCCAGGCCCGGCCCAGGAGATGCGCCTGCGCCTGCGACAGCAGCGCGGCCGCACCGCCGACGACGGCGCAGAGCAGCACGCCCGGCGCCATGCGCCGCAGCCAGGCCAGGGCGGGATGACCGGTATTCTTGTCCGGAGAGGCGGCGAGGGCAGGAGGAACAGGCGGCATGACAGAACCGTGGCGTTTGGGTGACGCCCATCCTGCCGCGCGCCGTATCATCGATCCAACGCGTTGTTCTTGTCATTCCGTTCGATAAAATCGAACGGTTGTCCTTGGGAGACCCCGCGTGACCCTGGAACAGCTCCGCATCTTCCTGGCGGTGGCCGAGCGCGAGCATGTCACCCGCGCCGCGGCGGCGCTGCACCTGACGCAATCGGCGGTCAGCGCCGCCATTCGCGCGCTGGAGGGGCGGCATGGCATCGCCCTGTTCCACCGCATCGGCCGGCGTATCGAACTGACCACGGAGGGGCGCATCTTCCGCACCGAGGCCGCCGCCGTGCTGGCCCGCGCCGAGGCGGCGGAGCTGGTGCTCTCCGAGCTGGGCGGCACGCTGCGCGGCACGCTGCGGGTGCAGGCCAGCCAGACCGTGGCCAGCTACTGGCTGCCGCCGCTGCTGGTGCGCTTCCACGCCGCCTGCCCGGGCGTGGCGGTGGAGGTGGGCGCCGGCAACACCACCAGCGTGGTGGAGGCGGTGCTGCGCGGCGAGGCGGAGCTCGGCTTCGTGGAAGGCGAGGTGGCCGAGCCGGCCTTGCGCCAGGCGGTGCTGGCGCGCGACCAGCTCGTCATCGTGGTGGGGCCGCGGCATCCCTGGGCGCGGGCCGAATCGCTCCGCCTCGCCGACCTGCCGCAAAGCCGCTGGGTGATGCGGGAGGCCGGCTCCGGCACCCGCGCCGCCTTCGAGGAGCTGCTGCGCGGCGCCGGGCTGGCGCCCGAGGCGCTCTCGGTGATCCTGGAACTGCCCTCGAACGAGGCGGTGCTGGCGGCGGTGGAGGCCGATGGCGGCGCCACGGTGGTGTCCGAGCGGGCGGCGGGGCCGCATCTGGCCGCCGGCCTGCTGGTGCGGGCGCCCATCGTGCTGCCGCCGCGCAGCTTCAAGGCGCTGCGGCACCGGGAGCGCTATTCCAGCCGCGCCTCACGGGCGCTGCTGGCCCTCGCGGGCGCGGACGAGGCCGCTCAGTAGAGGCGCTTGTTGGGCCCGTAGGGCATCACCAGCTCGTTCTTGCCCACCATGTTGAGCAGGGCGCGGGCGCGCTCGTCGAGCTGGTCGCGGTCGATGCGGTCGCCGCGCAGGCCGGCGACGCGGCGCTCCATGGCGTCGCGCTCGCTCTCGGCCTGGGCCAGGGTGATGCGCGCGGTCTCGATCTCGGCCGCCTTCGCCTCGCGCGCCAGCGAACCCACGCGGGGCCCGTGCACCGCGTACCACGCGAAATGCCAGATCAGCCCCGCGAAGATCAGCGGCAGCCACAGAACCTGGATTGTCCGCTTGATGGCCCGCATCGATCCCACTCCGCACACCGCACCGCAAGAAGGATTAACGGCAGGTGAAAGGTGTTGTGCAAGAGGAGGATAGCGGCCGCTCCTGGTTTCGCGCGGCAGCGTGGCGCGGCGGCCACGAAAAAGCGAGGAGGCGAAGGCCGGGGGCGGCTGCGCCCCCGGCATTCCGGCCGCGCCTCAGCGCTTCAGGATGGAACGGCCGGCATAGCGCGCGGCCGGGCCGAGGCCCTGCTCGATGCGGATGAGCTGGTTGTACTTGGCCAGCCGGTCCGAGCGGGAGAGCGAGCCGGTCTTGATCTGGCCGCAGTTGGTGGCCACGGCGAGGTCGGCGATGGTGCTGTCCTCCGTCTCGCCCGAGCGGTGCGACATGACGGCCGTGTAGCCGGCGCGGTGCGCCATCTCGACGGCCTCCAGCGTCTCGGTCAGCGAGCCGATCTGGTTCACCTTCACCAGGATCGAGTTGCCGGTCTTGCGCTCGATGCCCTGGCGCAGCCGCTCGGGGTTGGTGACGAACAGGTCGTCGCCGACGAGCTGCACCGTGCCGCCGAGGCGGTCGGTCAGCAGCTTCCAGCCCTCCCAGTCATCCTCGGCGCAGCCATCCTCGATGGAGATGATGGGGAACTTGGCGCAGAGGTTCGCCAGGTAGTCCACCATGCCGCCGGCGTCGAGCTTCTTGCCCTCGCCCTCCATGTCGTAGACGCCGCCCTTGAAGAACTCGGTGGAGGCGCAGTCGAGGGCGAACATGATGTCCTCGCCGACGCGGTGGCCGGCGGCCTCGCAGGCCTTGGCGATGAAGCCCAGCGCCTCATCGGCCGACTTCAGGTCCGGCGCGAAGCCGCCCTCGTCGCCCACATTGGTGTTGTGGCCGGCATCGTGCAGCGCCTTCTTCAGGCTCATGAACACCTCGGAGCCGATGCGCGCGGCCTCGGCGGAGGAGCCGGCGGCGACCGGCATGATCATGAATTCCTGGATGTCGATCGGGTTGTCCGCGTGCTGGCCGCCATTGATGATGTTCATCATTGGCACCGGCAGGGTGCGGGCGAAGACGCCGCCGACATAGCGGTAGAGCGGCACGCCGTAATGCTCGGCAGACGCCTTGGCGGTGGCGAGCGACACGGCGAGGATGGCGTTGGCGCCGAGACGCGACTTGTTCGGCGTGCCGTCGAGCGCGATCATCGTCTCGTCGATCTTGACCTGCTCGGTGGCGTCCATGCCGGAGAGCGCGTCGAAGATCTCGCCCTCGACATTGGCGACCGCCTTCTGCACGCCCTTGCCGTGGAAGCGGGCCTTGTCGCCGTCGCGCAGCTCGACGGCCTCATGCGCGCCGGTGGAGGCGCCCGAGGGGACGGCGGCGCGGCCGATGGCCCCGCTGTCCAGCACGACATCGACCTCGACGGTGGGGTTGCCGCGCGAATCGAGGATCTCGCGGGCGATGATGTCGGCAATGGCGGTCATTCCGGGTCCCTCTGGATATGTCGGACGGGGTAAGTCGGACCCTGCGCGGATAGGATAGTGGGGCGGTGAGGGCAAGGGGCGCGGCCACCCACGATTCCGTATCCGCCCTGCCATATCCGGCCGGGACGCTCCCGCGTCAGCCGGCGCGGCTGGACGGCGCGGGAGGGGCGGTGGCGAGGCTGGCGCCGCGCTTGGCGGCGTACATGGAGTCATCCGCATGGCGCAGCAGCGCCGCGGCATCCGTGCCGTGCTCGGGATAGAGGGCGGCGCCGAGGCTGGCGCCGACCGAGAGGCGGTGCTCGCCATAGGTCATGGGCTGGGTGATCAGCGCCAGGATGCGGTCCGCCACGCCGCGCCAGAGGTTGCCCG
The DNA here is from genome assembly GCF_058833935.1 of Roseomonas sp. TS2. Classification (NCBI taxonomy): domain Bacteria; kingdom Pseudomonadati; phylum Pseudomonadota; class Alphaproteobacteria; order Acetobacterales; family Roseomonadaceae; genus Roseomonas; species Roseomonas sp. TS2. The sequence continues at coordinate 20,616 of NZ_JCACVY010000043.1, forward strand.
TCGGCACCGACAGCAGCACCACGAACTCGTCGCCGCCGAGCCGCGCCACCGTGTCGGTCGGGCGCAGCGCGCCGCGCAGGCGCAGTGCCACCTGCCGCAGCACAACATCGCCCGCCTCGTGCCCGAGCGTGTCGTTGATGGCCTTGAACCGGTCGAGGTCGATGAAGAGCAGCGCCAGGCGCGTCTGGTCCTGCTTCGCGGTCTCCAGCGCCTCCTTCAGCCGCTGTTCCAGCAGCAGGCGGTTGGGCAGGCCGGTCAGCGCGTCATGCGTCGCCTCATGCGCCAGCCGCGCCGCGATCTCGGCGGTCCTGTCGGAATGCCGGGCCATGCCGAGCAGCAGCCAGCGCACCACCAGGGTCAGCGCCACGCCGCTCAGCAGCACGGCGACCGGCAGCGGCGCCAGATGCGGCAGGGTGGCCGGCCGGCTGACCTCCACCACCCAGACGCGCCCGGCCACGGTCAGCGGCGCCTCCAGCCGCTGCGGCGCGCCGAGGAGGCTGGCGGGCGAGGCGTGGACCGCCTGGCTGTCGAACAGAAGCGCCGCCGGGCCTTGCCCCTCCCGCGCGTCGCCCCGGTCCTCGACGCGGATGCGGTAGCCTTTCAGATGCTCCTCCAGCAGGGAGGAGAGCAGGTCCGCGGTCCGGAACACGCCGCTCACCTGGCCGAGGAAGGCGGCGCGCCGCTGCGCCTCCGTCCAGAGCGGCGGATCGCGCCGGTACACCGCGTGGCGGATGACGAAGCCCGCGGCGCCCTGCAGCAGGGTGAGGGGCGGGGAGGCGATCGGCTCGCCCGTGTCGCGCGTGCGCTCCATGGCGCGGCGGCGGCTGGGCTCGGCGGTGTTGTCGTGGCCGAAGGCGGCCTCGTTGCCGGCCATCGGCTCGTTGTAGAGAACCGGGATGTAGAAGTCCCGCTCGCCGGCCGGGTGGATGGCGTAGTCCGGGTAGCCATGCGGGTCGAGGCTGGTATCGGCCCGCACCTGGGCCTCGAAGGCGGCCTTCTCGGCAGCCGGCACCAGGGGCGCGTACTGGATGGCGATCACGCCCGGGAAGCGCTCCGGCAGGTGCAGGCTGTTGAAATGCTCGCGGAACTCGGCGCGGCTGACATGCCGGTGCACGCTGAACAGGCCGCGGAAGCCGGCCACCAGGTCCAGCGCCCGCAGCATCCGCTCCTCCACCAGGCGGGTGATGTGCTGGCTGGCCTGCTGGAAGCTGCGGCTGGCCTCCTCATCGGTCCGGCGGGCGGTCATGTGCCAGGCCAGGAGCGACAGCACGAGGCCGCAGGCGAGCACGAACATGGCGGATTGCCGCAGGAGCGGCGCACGCCTGTTCAACGCCGTAGTGGCAACACCCATTCCTGCCCGTGCCTTCGCCCGCCCCTCCGCTCCGGACGGCACCAGCGCCATCCCCGGGAGGGATGGCGCCAGTCTCGGCTCTTGTTATTTCATTACCGTTAAAGGGCCGGAGGAAGGCCGCCGCGGCGGGGCAGGGTCAGACCAGCCGCGCCTGCTTCACCGCAGCGCCGACGAATCCGGCGAAGAGCGGGTGCGGCTGGAAGGGCTTCGACTTCAGCTCCGGATGGTACTGCACGCCGATGAACCATGGGTGGTCCGGATACTCGACGATCTCCGGCAGCAGCCCGTCCGGCGAAAGGCCGGAGAAGCGCAGCCCCGCCGCCTCCAGCCGCTCGCGGTAGCCGATGTTCACCTCGTAGCGGTGGCGGTGGCGCTCCTCGATCTGCGCCTGGCCATAGACCTGCCGCACCAGCGAACCCTCGGTGAGGGCGGCCGGATAGGCGCCGAGGCGCATGGTGCCGCCGAGGTCGCCCTCGGCATGGCGCTTCTCCCGCTCATTGCCGCGCAGCCACTCGGTGAGCAGGCCGACCACCGGCTCCTCGCTGGGGCCGAACTCGGTGGAGGAGGCCTTGTCCAGCCCGACCAGGTTCCGCGCCGCCTCGATCACCGCCATCTGCATGCCGAAGCAGATGCCGAGGAAGGGAATCTTCCGCTCGCGGGCGAAGCGCACCGCCTCGATCTTGCCCTCCGCGCCGCGCTCGCCGAAGCCGCCCGGCACCAGGATGCCGTGCACGCCGGAGAGCCGCTCCACCGCGTTCGGCGTCTCGAAGATCTGGCTGTCCACCCAGTCCAGCTTCACCTTCACGCCGTGCTGGATGCCGCCATGGGCCAGCGCCTCGGCCAGCGACTTGTAGGCGTCGAGCAGGGTGATGTACTTGCCCACCACCGCGATCTTCACCTCGCCCTCCGGGTTATCGAGCCGGTGGACGATGCGCTGCCAGTTGGACAGGTCCGGCTCGCCGTAGATCGACAGGCCGAAATGGCGCAGCACCTCGCGGTCCAGCCCCTCGGCGTGATACTGCAACGGCACGGCGTAGATGCTGGAGGCGTCGAGCGCCGGGATCACGCTCTCCGGCCGCACGTTGCAGAACAGCGCGATCTTGCGCCGCTCATTCTCCGGAATCGGGCGATCGCAGCGGCAGAGCAGGATCTGCGGCTGGATGCCGAGGCCGAGCAGCTCCTTCACCGAGTGCTGGGTCGGCTTGGTCTTCAGCTCGCCGGCGGAGGGGATGTAGGGCACCAGGGTGAGGTGCATGAACAGGCTGCGCTGCGGCCCCAGCTCGTTGTGCAGCTGGCGCAGCGCCTCCAGGAAGGGCAGGCTCTCGATGTCGCCCACCGTGCCGCCGACCTCGACCAGCACGAAGTCCAGCCCGTCCGTGTCGGCCTTGGCGGCTTCCTTGATGGCGTCGGTGATGTGCGGGATGACCTGCACGGTGCCGCCCAGGTAGTCGCCGCGCCGCTCCTTGGCGATCACGTCGGCATAGATGCGGCCCGAGGTGAAGGAATCGCCCCTGGTCGCGTGCACGCCGGTGAAGCGCTCGTAGTGGCCGAGGTCGAGATCGGCCTCGGCGCCGTCGTCGGTGACGAAGACCTCGCCGTGCTGATACGGGCTCATCGTGCCCGGATCGACGTTGAGGTAGGGGTCGAGCTTGCGAATGCGGACCTTGTAGCCCCGCGCCTGCAGGAGCGCGCCGAGGCTTGCCGCCGCGATGCCCTTGCCGAGAGAGGAAACCACGCCGCCGGTGATGAATACGAACCGCGTCATGGGCGACCTTTCTAACGCGCCGCGCGGCCGCCGGGAACCCGGCGGCACGGCAAGGCTGATGTTTCCACAATGCAAGGGTCCGGCCGGACCCCCGGTTCGGGCGCCGCCGCCAGGGCAGGGCTCCCATAAAAGCGGTTCGGGCGCCGGGGGGGTCCCCGGCGCCCGATTCGGCGGATCAGTTGGTCGGCACGGAGGCCGGGGGCGGCGCCGCCGGCGGCTGGGCCGGGGCGGGCTGCGCCGCGTTGGGCTGGAGCGGCTGCTCGCCGGTGGCGGCGGGCGGCGGCGGCGCGTCCAGGATGGAGCCGCGCCGGGCCTCCCCACGGCCGAGCAGCGCCATGGCCAGCGCCAGCACCATGAACAGGGTGGCCAGCACGCCGGTGGTGCGGGTCAGCAGGTTGGCGGTGCCGCGGCCGCTCATGAACGACCCCATGCCCTGCGAGGAGCCGATGCCGAGCCCGCCGCCCTCGCTGCGCTGCAGCAGGACGACGCCGATCAGCGCGAGGGTCACGAACAGATGCAGGACGAGCAGGACGGTCATCATGGCGGTGCGCTCTTAGCCGCGTTCCGCGGGCGGCGCCAGCGGCAAGGTGGCCCGCCGCCCCGCTTTGGCGGTGAAAGATGCCGCGCCCCCCGGCTGCGGGGACGCCGCGGCAGGGTCATTCCCGCAGCGAGGCCGGGTCGGGGATATCGAGGCGGAAGGTCGGGCCCTCCCAGCATGGCTCGCCGCCAAGCTTCTGGCTCAGCGCCAGGATCAGCCGCATGCCGAGTCCGTCGCTCTCCGCCGGGTTGAAACCGGGCGGCATGCCGCCGCCCTCGTCCGTCACCTCCAGGCGCAGCCCGCCGGTGGCGTCGTCGCGCAGGCAGCGGATGGAGACGGCACCGGCGCCATACTTGGCGGCATTGGTCACCACCTCGGTGACGATGAGGCCGATGGTGATGGCCTCGTCGGCCGGGCATTCATGCGCATCGGCCAGCACCCGCATGGAGCGGCCGGAGTCGCGCAGCCCGGCCGAGCGCTCCAGGTCGCCGCACAGCCCGCCGAGATAGTCGCCCAGCTCCACCGAGCCGATGCGGTCGGAACGGTAGAGCCGGTCATGCACCAGGGCGATGGTGGAGACGCGCTGCGCCGCCTCCTCCAGCGCCTCTCGCGCACCGCCGGTCGAGAGGCGGGCCTGCAGGGAGAGCAGGGAGCGGGTGACGGTCAGGCTGTTCTTCACCCGGTGGTCCACCTCCCGCATCAGCAGGTCCTTCTCGCGCAGCAGGGCGTCGCGCGCGGCCACCGCCTCCTCCGCCTCGCGGGCGCGGGCGGCGGCCAGCTCGGCCAGACGCTGCATCTCGCGCTCCCGCAGCTCGCGGTCCAGCGCCAAGCCCAGCGTGTTGGCCAGGGCCTGGAGGAAGTTCACGTCGCGCGGGGTGAAGTCGCCATCGTCGCGGCTGTCCACCTCCAGCACGCCGAAGGGCTCGGCCTCGCCGCGGATGACCACGTTGACGGCGCGGCGGATCCCGTGCTCGGCCATCAGCGCCGGCGTGCGGAAGCGGCTCTCGCCGGCGAGGTGGTTGGAGATGACGGGGCGGCCGCTGCGGAAGGCGAAGCCGGCCGGGCTTTCCATGTCGCTGCCGATGCGCGCCGTGCCCACATTGCCCTCGCGCCAGCCCATGCCGGCCCGCAGCAGGAAGCATTGATCCTCGGGTTGGTATTCCAGCACCTTGCTGAAGCTGCCCCCCATGCCTTCGGCGGCCAGCCGCGCCGCCGTCTCCAGCAGGGGCTGCAGCCCCTCGCGCCGCAGCGCGGCAAGGCCGAGCTCCGCGATCAGCGCCTGCTGCCGCAGGCGTATGGTCAGTTCTTCGGTCGAATTCATGAAGTCACCCGGCCAGATTGCGGGATGCGCGGGGGGAGGGGGCGTTCCAGGGTGCCGCTCCGCTTCGGCTGCCGTGTCATAAGGGCGCAGGGCGGCGCGGTGAAATCCTTTTACCGCGAGCGGAACAGGCGGCGCGGCCGTGCCTAGACCGGCGCGCCCCCGGGGGCGGCGCTCTCCCGCGCCAGCTCGCCCACCAGGCCGAGGGCGGTGGCGACGCTGGCCGCCCGCACCGCATCCCGGTCGCCGGGGAAGACGCAACGCCGGTGCAGGGTCTCCCCCCCGCGCCGGCTCGCCGCGATATGCACCAGCCCCACCGGCTTGCCCGGCGTGGCGCCGCCCGGCCCGGCGATGCCGGTGAGCGAGACGGCGAGGTCGGCGCCGGAATCGCGCAGCGCACCCTCCGCCATGGCGCGCGCCACCGGCTCCGAGACGGCGCCCTGCGTGGCCAGCATCGGCTCCGGCACGCCCAGCATCCGCGCCTTGGCGGCGTTGGAATAGGTGACATAGCCGGCCAGCAGCGTGGCGGAGGAGCCGGGCACCGCCGTCAGCACGGCGGAGACGAGCCCGCCGGTGCAGCTCTCGGCGGTGGCGAGCGTCAGGCCGAGCGCCTGCAACTCCGCCAGCAGGGCGGCGGCGGCGGCGCGGGTGGTGGCGTCCAGCATCGTCAGAACCCTCCCTCGGGCAGGCCGAGCGCGGCGGCGGCGGCACGCAGCGCCAGGATCACGGTGGCGGCCAGGGCGCCGGCGATGATGTCGTCCAGCATCACGCCCGTGCTGCCCTTGCGGCGGTCCGCCCAGCCCACCGGGCCGGGCTTGGCGATGTCGAACAGGCGGAACAGCAGGAAGGCCAGGATCAGCCCCGGTGCTCCGGCGCCGAGCGGCAGCGCGGCGAGGGCGAGGCACTGGCCCGCCCCCTCATCCACCACCACCCAGCCGGGATCGGCGCGGGCCTCGGGCAGCCGCTCCACCGCCCACCAGCCGAGCAGGGCCAGCAGGGCGGCCAGCGCCAGGCAGCCCTCCGGCCCCAGCAGCGCCGCCGGCAGCACCAGGGCGGAGCCCCAGCTGCCCGGCGCCGGGCGCAGGAAGCCCAC
>NZ_JCACVY010000044.1:0-26471 GCF_058833935.1 Roseomonas sp. TS2
ATCCAGCCGCCCTGGGCCTCCACCTCCTCGCGCAGCGCGGGGTCGCGCCAGATGGCGGCGGTGGGGAAGCCGCCCTCGATGATGTCGCTCTCCGCGTATTCCACCGCCACGGGGAAGAACCATTTCTCGCCCACCTTGGCGAGCAGCGGCCGGTCATTTGCCACCAACTCGGCGCCGAGGGTGACGAAGAACAGCAGCGCGAAGATCCAGAGCGACCACCAGCCGCGCCGGTTGGCGCGGAAATTGGCCAGCCGGCGCCGGGTGATGGGGGTCATCGGCGCGCCTCGAAGTCGATGCGCGGGTCGATCAGCGTGTAGGTGACGTCGCCCACGATCTGCATGACCAGCCCCAGCAGGGTGAAGATGTAGAGGGTGCCGAACATCACCGGGTAGTCGCGCCGGATGGCGGCCTCGAAGCCGAGCAGGCCGAGCCCGTCGAGCGAGAAGACGATCTCGACCAGCAGCGCGCCGGTGAACAGGATGCCGATGAAGGCAGCGGGGAAGCCGGCGATGATCAGCAGCATGGCGTTGCGGAACACATGGCCGTAGAGCACGCGCCCCTCGCCCGCCCCCTTGGCGCGGGCGGTGACGACGTACTGCTTGTTGATCTCCTCCAGGAAGGAGTTCTTGGTCAGCATGGTGAGGCCCGCGAAGCCGCCGATGACGAGGGCCAGCGTCGGCAGCGCCATGTGCCAGGCATAGTCCAGCGCACGCTGCCAGAAGGGCCATTCCGCGCTGCCGGAGGAGGCGAGGCCGCGCAGCGGGAACCACTGCACGAAGGAACCACCGGCGAACAGCACCACCAGCAGGATGGCGAAGAGGAAGCCCGGCACCGCGTAGCCCACCAGCACCACGCCGGAGGTCCAGGCATCGAAGCGCGTGCCGTCCCGCACCGCCTTGCGGATGCCCAAGGGTATGGAGACGAGATAGATGATCAGCGTGGACCAGAGGCCGAGGCTGATGGAGACGGGCAGCTTCTCCCACAGCAGATCCACCACCTTGCGGCCGCGGAACAGGCTCTCGCCGAAGTCGAAGGTCAGGTAGCCCTTGATCATGGTGAGGAAGCGCTCGGGCGCCGGCTTGTCGAAGCCGAAGAGGCGCTCGATCTCGGCCACCACGGCGGGGTCCATGCCGCGCGCGCCGCGATAGGTGCCGGCGGGGCCTTCGCCCGCCTGGCCTTGCGGCGGCCCGCGCAACTCGCCCTGGGATTCGCCGAGGCGGCCGATGGTGCTGACATTGCTGCCGCGCAGCTCGGCCAGCATCTGCTCCACCGGCCCGCCGGGGGCGAACTGCACCACGATGAAGTTGATCAGGATGATTCCAAACAGCGTCGGCACCAGCAGCGCCAGCCGCCGCAGCAGATACGCGCCCATTTTTTGTCAGGCTGCCGCGGTCTGGCGGGGAGGGGGGGCGCCGCATGGATGGGGCGCCCTGGCGGATGCGTGGTGCTGCGCGCGCATGATGTTCCCCGTGACCCCGTTTGAGCCGTGACCGGCAGCTAGCAGAAAAAAGATGGGGGCGCGGGGGAATTCCTTCCCCCGCCTCTGACCTCAGTTCGCCACGTTCCGGTCCGCCGGCAGCGCGCGGTCCTTGGCCGCTTCCACCCACCAGGCCTGAAGGTCGAGGGCGTAGCGCGGGTTGCGCTCCGGCCGGCCGAACTTGTCCCACCAGGCCACGCGGAAGCTGCGGCTGTGCCAGTGCGGAATGACGTAGTGGCCCCAGAGCAGCACGCGGTCGAGCGCGCGGGTGCGGTCGATCAGCGCCTGCCGGTCGGGCGCCGCGACGATCAGCTCCACCAGCGCGTCGACGATCGGGTCGGCGATGCCGATGGTGTTGCGGCTGCCATTCTCCTTCGCCTTCTCCGAGCCCCAGAAATCGCGCTGCTCGTTGCCGGGGGAGAGGCTCTGCGGGAACAGCTCCACCGTCATGTCGTAGTCGAAGGCGTCCATCCGCACCTGGTACTGGGCGGGATCGACGGTGCGGACCCGCGCCTCGATGCCGAGGCGCTGCAGCGCCTGGATGTAGGGCAGGGCCACGCGCTCGAAGGTGGCGCTGTTGAGCAGGATCTCAAAGCTGAAGGGCTCGCCCTTCTCGTTGACGAGGCGGCGCTCCTTCACCGTCCAGCCGGCCTCGCGCAGCAGGGCGAGGGCGCGGCGGGCATTCTCGCGGTTGTTGTTGCTGCCATCCGAGGCGGGGACGCGGAACTCGGTGGTGAACACCGCCTCCGGCAGCCGGCCGCGGAAGGCGGAGAGCACCATCAGCTCCCCCTCGGAGGGCAGGCCGGTGGCCGCCAGCTCGGAATTGGAGAAGTAGGAGGTGGTGCGCGTGTAGCTGCCGTAGAACAGGTTGGCGTTCATCCACTCGAAGTCGAACACCAGCCCCAGCGCCTCGCGCACCCGTCGGTCCTGGAAGAGCGGCCGGCGCAGGTTCATGGCGAAGCCCTGCATGCCGGTGGGCAACTCGTGGCGGATCTCCTCGCGCTTCACCAGGCCGCGCCGGGCGGCGGGGAAGTCGTAGCCCGTGGCCCATTCCTTCGCCACGTTCTCCACCCGCAGGTCGATCTGCCCGGCCTTGAAGGCCTCCAGCGCCACGGTGGCGTCGCGGAAGTAGTCGTAGCGCATGACATCGAAGTTCTGCGTGCCGCGGCGGGTGGGCAGGTCGCGCCCCCAGTAGTCGGCCACGCGGCGGTAGGTGACGCTGCGCCCCGGCTCGAAGCCCTCGATCCGGTAGGGGCCGGAGCCGAGCGGCACGGTCAGGCCGGGCTGGGCGAAGTCCTTGCCCTCCCACCAGTGGCGCGGCAGCACCGGCATCTGGCCGAGGATCTGCCCCAGCTCGCGGTTGTCGGCGTTGCCGAAGCGGAAGACGATGCGGCGCGCATCCTCCGCCGCCACCTCCGTCACGTCGCCCCAGTAGGCGCGGTAGAAGGGGCGGCCGCTCTGCCGCAGCGTGTTGAAGGTCCAGACCACGTCCTGCGCGGTGACGGGCTGGCCGTCATGCCAGCGCGCCGCCTCGTTCAGCACGAAGGTGATGCCGCGGCCGTCGCGCGGCAGCTCCACCCATTGCGCCAGATGGGCGTATTCGGTGCTGGCCTCGTCCGGGCTCGGCATCATCAGCGTGTCGTAGATCAGGCTGGTGCCGGCGGCCGGGGCGCCGCGCAGGATGTAGGGGTTGAAGGAGTCGAAGCTGCCAATGGCGGTCAGCGCCATGCGGCCACCCTTCGGCGCCTCGGGGTTCACCCAGGGCCAGTGGGTGAACTCCGCCGGCAGGGCCGGCTCCCCCAGCAGGGAGAGGGCATGGGTGCGGCGTGGCGGCTGCGGTGCCTCGGCTGTTCCTGGCGGCGCCGGCACCGCGGCGGCCCCCGCGCCCTGCTGGGCCCAGGCGCGGGAGAGGACAGGGCCCGTGGCGAGGGCGAGGCCGGAAGCGATCAGATGGCGGCGGCGCATGGGCATAGGATGAGCGTTCGGCCGCGCCAGGACAACTGCCGTGTCGCCGGGCTTGCGATTTGCAACATGACGGTTTCCCGCGCCCCGGACGGGAGGCGCCGGCTTCCCCGGTGCCTCACCCCAGCAGCCGCACCGCCTCGTCGAGCAGCGCGCGGTCGCCCAGCGCCAGGGCCTGGCCGGGGCCGTCCAGCCGCAGCGGCTGGCCGGACCAGTCGGTCATGCTGCCGCCGGCGGCCTCGATGACGGGCTGCAGCGCCACCCAGTCCCACGGCTTGAGGTCCGATTCGGCGATGACGTCGATCAGCCCCAGCGCCAGCAGGCCATAGGCGTAGCAGTCGCCGCCCCAGGTGACGCGGCGGGCGGCGGCGCGCAGCCGGGCGAAGCGCGGCGCCTCGCTCTCGGTGAACATGTCCGGGCTGGTGCAGGAGAGCTCCGCCTCGGCCAGGCGGGCGCAGCTCCGGGTGCGCGGGTTGCCGCCCATCGGGCCGCGGAACATCAGCGGCTGGCCGGCGGCGCCGATCCAGCGCTCGCCGGTGGCGGGCTGGTCGATCAGCCCCAGCACGGGGCGGCCGCGGTGCATCAGCCCGATCAGGCTGCCGAAGACGGGGCGGCCGGTGACGAAGGCGCGGGTGCCGTCGATCGGGTCGATCACCCAGACCCATTCGGCATCCGCCCGCTCGGCGCCGTATTCCTCGCCGATCAGGCCGTGGTCGGGGAAGCGTTCGGCCAGCAGGGCGCGGATCTGGCGCTCGGCGGCCTTGTCGGCCTCGGTGACCGGGCTGGCGTCGCCCTTCGCCTCGACCAGCAGGGCGGAACGGAAAAGGGGGCGGATGACCGCCCCCGCCGCCTCGGCGGCCGCTTCAGCCGCCGCGATCATGTCCCGCATCAGGGGAGGGGCTGCGGGTTCGGCGACAGCGTGCGGAGATAGGCGATGACGTCGGCGCGCTGCTTCACGTCGCGGATGCCGGCGAAGGCCATGCGCGTGCCGCGGATGGCGCGCGCCGGGCCGGCCAGGAACTCGTTCAGCGCCGCGTAGTCCCACGGCTTCTCGGCGAGGCCCTTCAGCGCCGGGGAATAGTTGAAGTTGTCCAGGTGGGCGTGGTGGTTGCCGACCACGCCGTAGAGGTTCGGACCCACCTTGTTGGCGCCGCCCTGGTCGAAGCTGTGGCAGGCGGCGCAGAGGCGGCCGGCCAGCTGCTGCCCGGCCTCGGGGTTGGCGGCGGCCAGCAGCGGCGTCACGTCCTCGACCTGCGGGGCGGCGGGAGCGGACTCGGCGCCCGGCTCCGGGGCGCCCTCGATGGCGATGGCCACCTTGTCGAGGCGCTTCGGGTGCACGACCACATCACCCACCACGCCGGCCACCATGAAGGCGATCCCGGCGGTAAGGACGGCCGCGAACGCCTTGTTGACCTCCAAGCTCATGCTGCCGATCCATCCATCGAGAAATGCGAAGCGACTCGCTCCGATAAGCCCCGGCTGGTTTGCGCAGGAACCAGGGCTCGACTAGAAGCGCCCGGACCATAGTGGCAGAGAGCGGGCGCTTCAACCCGTAGCCCCACGCCGATGCGACGGCAAACACCGCCGCCGGCCTCCCGCCGGCGCGGCCGCCACACCGAGGACGGATCGAGAAGAACGAGATGAGTGGTGTGATCGCCTTCCAGGGCATGCCCGGCGCCTATTCGGACCTCGCCTGCCGCAGCGCCTATCCCGGCTGGACGACCCTGCCCTGCCCGAGCTTCGAGGCGGCCATGGCGGCGGTGCGCGAGGGGCGCGCGGCGCTGGCCATGCTGCCCTGCGAGAACTCGCTGGCCGGGCGAGTGCCGGACATCCACCGCATGCTGCCCGATTCCGGCCTGTTCGTGGTGGGCGAGCACTACCAGCGCGTGGAGCACTGCCTGCTGGCGCACAAGGGCGCCACGCTGGAAAGGCTGAAGCGCGCCCACAGCCACCCGGTGGCGCTCGGGCAAGTGCTGAACCTGCTGCGCGACCGCGGGCTGGAGCCGGTGATCGAGGCCGACACCGCCGGCGCCGCCAAGCTGCTGGCCGAGAAGCCGAGCCTGGAGGACGCCGCCATCGCCTCCTCGCTGGCCGGCGAGATCTACGGGCTGGAGATCCTGCTGCGCAACGTCGAGGACGCGGCGCACAACACCACCCGCTTCTACGTCATGTCCCGCCAGCCGGCGCCGCCGGCGGTGGATGCGGTGAACACCGTCACCACCTTCGTCTTCCGGGTGCGGAACATCCCGGCGGCGCTCTACAAGGCGCTGGGCGGCTTCGCCACCAACGGCGTGAACATGACCAAGCTGGAGAGCTACATGCTCGACGGCCACTTCACCGCCACCCAGTTCCTCTGCGACGTCGATGGCCACCCGGAGCACCCCGGGCTGAAGCGTGCGCTGGAGGAGCTGGCCTTCTTCTCGCGCGAGCTGCGCGTGCTGGGCTCCTACCCGGCGCATCCCTACCGGCTCGGCCAGATGGCGCAGGCGGATTGAGGGAGAGGCCGGGGGGCGCCTCCCCCCCGGCCTTTCCGCCGCCGGCCGCTCAGGCGGGCTCCTTCTCCCGCTCGGCCATCATCGCCTGGAAGGCGGGGCGGGACTGGCAGGCGGCGATCCAGGACTGCACGGCGGGGAATTCCGCGAACAGTTCCTTCGCCGGCTGGGCATAGCGCACCACCTCGGCCACGTTCAGGTCCGCCACGGTGAAGCGGCCGCCGACCAGATGGCCGCCCCCCGCCTTCAGCCCCCGCTCCAGCGCGGCGAAGGGGCGGCGCAGCGCGGCCACGGCGGCCTGGGCGCGGGCGGCGTCGTGCTTCGGCGCGGCGGCGGGCAGGTGCATCATCACCTGCAGCGCATTGTCCTCCACATTGGTGGCGGCCCAGAGCGACCACATGGTCATCAGCGCTTCCTCCCGCGCGTCGCGCGGCGCCAGCGGGCCGCCATGCTTGCGCGCCAGATAGAGGGTGATGGCCAGCGACTCGTGCAGGACGAAGCCGCCATCGTCGATCGACGGCACCTGCCCGTTCGGGTTGATGGCCAGGAAGGCGGGGGAGGCGGTGTTCAGCGGCGCGTCCGGCGCCGCCGGGTCCGGCAGGCGGTAGGACTGGATGACCGGCACCTGCTCGTATTCCAGCCCCAGCTCGCGCGCCAGCCAGAGCGGGCGCGTCGCCCGCGAGCGGGACACGCCATAGATCTTCAACGCCATGCTCGTTCTCTCCCGAAAAGGCCGCGCAGCCTGCGCCAGCCGCGCCCGGGCCGCAATCTCCCCCCTTGTTCCGGGGCGGAGGGCTGGGCCACACAGGCTGCCCAGGTGGCCAGACCGGCCGCCCGCGCAGGAGGAGAGCAGAGTGGCCGACATCGTCATCGACATCGGGGGAGAGATCTTCCAGGCCCGCTTCGAGGAAGCCGCGGCGCCCAGGACCGTGGCCCGCTTCCGCCAGCTCCTGCCCTACCAGGACCGCATCATCCATGTCCGCTGGTCCGGCGAGGCGTGCTGGATCCCGATGGGCGAGCGCGACCTCTCGATCGGCTACGAGAACGCCACCTCCTACCCCGCCCCCGGCCAGGTCATCGTCCACCCCGGCCAGATCAGCGGCGTGTCAGAGACCGAGATCCTGGTGGCCTACGGCCCCTGCTGCTTCGCCAGCAAGGCCGGCCAGCTCGCCGGCAACCACTTCCTGACCATCCAGGACGGGCTGGACCGGCTGGCCGATGTCTGCCGCTCCGTGCTGTGGGACGGCAACAAGCCGATCACCTTCCGCGCCCCCTGAGGCCGGCTTTCTCCAGACCGCGGGAGGCCGGAGGACGGCCCCCGCCCCGGCCTCGTTTAACCTTCGCGTAATCTGATACTCATCCGCCTGTCATTGCTGGCTTCTATGGCCGGGCATGAGATGTGCCGGGCGGCGCTGGCTCCGCCCGGAAGAGCGTGCCGCCATCGCCCCGGCCTTCCGCGCCAAGAGTCCGCACGAAGAGGAAGCCGGGAACCATGGTCAGTTTCGCCACGCTGGACGGCCAGCCGCCGGTCGTCATCGCCCATCGCGGCGCCAGCGGCTACCGCCCCGAGCACACGCTGGAAGCCTACAGGCTGGCGATCGAGATGGGCGTCAGCGTCATCGAGCCCGATCTCGTCTCCACCAAGGACGGCGTGCTGGTGGCCCGCCACGAGCACACCCTGTCCGACACCACCAACGTCGCCGATCTGCCGGAATTCGCCGACCGCCTCGTCACCAAGACGATCGGCGGCCGCGCGGTGACCAACTGGTTCACCGAGGACTTCACCCTGGCCGAGCTGAAGACGCTGCGCGCCAAGGAGCGGCTCGGCGAGGTGCGGCCCGAGAGCGCCAGCTATGACGGCCGGTTCGAGATCCCGACGCTGGCGGAGATCATCGCCCTGGTCCGCCAGGTGGAGGCGGAGACCGGCCGCAAGATCGGCATCGCGCCGGAGACCAAGAGCCCGTCCTTCTTCGAGTCGATCGGCCTCGACACCAGTGCCATGCTGGTCGAGCAGCTCGTGGCGCTCGGCTTCACCGACCGCGAGCGGGTGTTCGTCCAGTCCTTCGAGACCGCCAACCTGATCCGCCTGAACGACGAGATCATGCCCGGCGCCGGGGTGGACTTTCAGATCGTCCAGCTCGGCAATTCCTACACGGTCGAGGCGCTGACCGAGATCGCCCGCTATGCCGACATCGTCGGGCCCAGCAAGGACGCCATCCTGCTGCGCCGCGCCATCACGCCCGTGGATGGCGATGGCGACGGCGTGGCGCTGATCGCCCGCCAGCTCACCGGCGAGGTGCGGCCGCTGGTGGAGAACGCGCATTCGCTGGGGCTGAAGGTCATCCCCTACACCGTGCGCGCGGAGGAGCCCTTCCTGGTGCTGGGCGTGGACGGCACGCCGCTCTCGGCCCAGGACGAGATGCGGCTGCTGATTGAGCTCGGCGTGGACGGCTTCTTCACCGACCAGCCCGATCTCGGCCTGGAGGCGGTGGCCGACCACCTGGCCAGCGACGGCACCGAGGGCAACGACATCCTGCAGGGCACGGACGGCATCGACTTCCTCGATGGCGGCGCGGGGGACGACATCCTCTTCGGCGGTGCCGGCGACGATGCGCTGACGGGCGGCGATGGCAACGACACGCTGATCGGCGGCCCCGGCGGCAACCGGCTGGAAGGCGGCGAGGGCACCGACACCGCCATCCTCTCCGGCCGCCTGGCCGACCACGCCGTGGCGCGCGAGGGCGAGGCGCTGGTGCTGACCGGCCCGGCCGGCGCCACCACGCTGCTCTCCGTCGAGCGCCTGCTCTTCGCCGACGGCCTGCTGCGCCTCGACGATGGCGACGCGCTGTTCGACAGCCTCGCCTACGCCATGGCCAACCCCGATGTCTGGGCGGCCGGGGTGGACCTGAAGGCGCATTACGAGAACACCGGCTGGCGCGAGGGGCGCGACCCGAACGCGCTGTTCGACACCGAGGCCTATCTGGCCGCCAACCCGGACGTGGCGGCGGCGGGGGCGAACCCGCTGCAGCACTACCGCGAGTTCGGCTGGAAGGAGGGCCGCGACCCCTCCGCCGGCTTCGACGGCGAGGCCTACCTGGCGCGCAACGCCGATGTAGCGGAAGCCGGGCTGAACCCGCTGGAGCACTACCTGGCGCATGGCCAGGCCGAGGGCCGCGCCGCCACCGCCGCCATCGGCACGGTGGCGGCGGATGGATTCGACGCCGCCTTCTACATGCTGGCCAACGCCGATGTGGCGCGCTCCGGCCTCTCCGCCCGCGCGCATTACGAGCAGCATGGCCGGGCCGAGGGCCGCGACCCGAACGGCTTCTTCGATGCCGGCGCCTATCTCGAGGCCAATGACGACGTCGCCGGGGCCGGCATGGACCCGATGATGCACTACCTGCTGCATGGCTTCGCCGAGGGGCGCAAGAGCTTCGGCGGCTTCGACGCCGCGGCCTATCTGGCGGCGAACCCGGATGTGGCCGAGGCGGGCGTGAACCCGCTGCTGCACTTCCTGCAGTTCGGCGCCGCCGAGGGCCGCCTGCCGGAGCCCGGCCTGCTCGACTGAGGGCGCGGAGGAGTGGCCGGGGGCATGGCTTTCCCCCGGCCAAGACGCTGTTTTCCAAAGCGTGACCGTGGCTGCCTTTCGGTTGGAGCCATGGCGCGATCCGGTCTAGAGAGCGCCGCATGGCCCGCTCTCCGGCGCGTGGTGGCCGCGCCGCGCCGCCGCCTTCCCCCTCCGCCGCCGCCCGGCCGCGCCAGCGCGGCGGCCTGGGGCGCTGGCTCGGCCGGCTGCTGGTGCTGCTGGTCTGGCTGGGCTTCGCCGGCGCCGCCCTGCTGCTCTACTTCGCCTGGGACCTGCCGCGGCCGGAGGAGGCGCTGGCCACCACGCGCCGCCCCTCCGTGACGCTGGAGGCCGCCGATGGCCGCCTGCTCTCCACCGCCGGCGACCTGTATGGCGAGGTGGTGCGGCTGGACGACCTGCCCGCCTACCTGCCCGGCGCGCTGATGGCGGTGGAGGACCGGCGCTTCCGCGAGCATTTCGGCCTGGACCCGGTCGGGCTGGCGCGCGCGCTCGTCGCCAACCTGCGCGCCGGCCGGGTGGTGCAGGGCGGCTCCACCCTGACGCAGCAACTGGCCAAGAACCTGTTCCTGACGCCCGAGCGCAGCCTGCGCCGCAAGGTGCAGGAGGCGATTCTGGCGCTGTGGCTGGAGCGGCGCTTCAGCAAGGACCAGCTGCTGGAGATCTACCTCAACCGCGTCTATCTCGGCGGCGGCGCCTATGGGGTGGATGCGGCGGCGCGGCGGACGCCGCCATCCGCCGCGGCGCCGAGGTGCTGGAGGCCATGGCCGAGGTGGGCCTGATCACCGCCCGCCGCGCCGCGCAGGAGGCCGAGCGCATGGCCCTGCCGCGCCGCCCCTCCGGCGATTCCGGCTGGTTCTCCGACTGGGTGCAGGACGACCTGGCCGAGCACTACCCCGGCGCCGGCGACCTGGTGCTGCGCACCACGCTGGACCTGCGGCTGCAGGCGGCGGTGGAGGCGCGGCTGGAGGCGCTGCTGGCCGGCCCCGGCGCGGCGGCGGGGGTGGGGCAGGGCGCCGTGCTGGCGCTCGACCTGCGGGATGGCGCGGTGCGCGCCATGGCCGGCGGCCGCAGCTACCGCGCCAGCCCCTTCAACCGCGCCGTCACCGCGCGGCGGCAGCCGGGCTCGGTGTTCAAGCCCATCGTCTGGCTGGCGGCGCTGGAGGCGGGCGCCACGCCGGAGGAGGAGGTCTCCGACGCGCCGCTGACGCTGGCCGGCTGGTCGCCGCGCAACGGCGCCTGGCGTGGCCGCGGCGAGATCTCGCTGGAGGAGGCACTGGCGCACAGCGTCAACACCGCCGCCGTGCGGGTTCTGCTGCGCGCCGGCGGCGCCCGCGATGTGGCCGGGGTGGCGCGCCGACTCGGGCTGCGCGGACCGTTCCCGGACAATGCCTCGCTGGCGCTGGGCACGGCGGAGGCCACGCTGATCGACCTCGTCGCCGCCTATGCCGCCTTCGGCAATGGCGGCCTGCGGGTGGAGCCCTATGGCGTGGCGCGCGCCGAATCGGCCCACCGCCTCCTGGCCGTGCCGCGCACCGCGCCGCAGCGCGTGCTCTCGGCCGAGCACGCGGCGATGATGCGGCGCATGCTCGGCGCCGTGGTGGCGCGCGGCACCGGCCGCGCCGCCCTCGTGCCGGGTAAGGTTGTGGGAGGCAAGACCGGTACAACGCAGGAATTCCGCGATGCCTGGTTTATTGGGCTTGCGCCCCCCCTGGTCATCGGCGTCTGGCTGGGCAATGACGACGCCCGGCCGATGGACGACGTCCGCGGCGGCACCCTGCCGGCACAACTGTTCCGCGATATCGTGGAGGAAGGACTTCCATGACCGACGCCCCCGCCCGCCTGGCTGGCCTGGCCCGCCCGATGCAGCACGCCATGAACAACCTCTACATGGTGTTGCAGGCCAATCTGGAGGCCGTGCAGGCCACGCTGCCACCGGAGGAGCGCAACGCGGTGCGCCTCGGCCGCGCGCTGCAGGGGGCGCGGGAGATGGAGGCGCTGATCCGCGCCTATCTGCGCCTCGGCCGCCCGCATGAGGAAGGGCAGGTGGATTCCGGCAAGTTCCTGGAGGCGGTGCGGCCGGTGCTGGCCCTGGCCGTCGGCAAGCCGCTGAAGGTGGAGGTGCTGGCCACCGCCACCATCGCGCCGCCCCGGCCGGAGGTGGACCTCGCCCTGCTGGACCTGACCGCCGGCGCGCGCGGCCTGCCGCCCGGCCAGCCGCCCCTGCTGCGGCTGGATGGCAGCGCCATCGAGGTGAACTGGCCGGCGCCGGAGGGGGCGCTGGAGGCGCTGGCCGAGCTCGGGCTGCAGGCCAGCAGCCAGGACGGCGCCACCCGCATCGTCCTGGGCTGAGGCGGCCTCAGCCCTCGCCCGGGCCGCGCTCCCGCAGATAATCCTCGGTGGTCATCGGGCGCGGGCGGGCGGTGCTGGCATAGGGGTCGATCTGGCTGTTGGTGGCGGCCGAGACGCGGCAATCCTCGCACAGGTCGAGCATCGCCAGCCGCGCCGGGTCGGTGAACATCCAGTGGCCGCTGGCGCGCAGCCGCTCCTTCACCCGGTCGATCGAGGCGCGGGTGCCGAAGGCCTTGGCGCAGGACGGGCAGATGGCCGGCGCCTCCTGCTTCACTACCTGGCGCTGCGCCGCCTCCGGCCGCAGGTCCAGCCGCGGCTCCAGGCTGATGACCTTCTCCGGGCAGGTGTTGGCGCAGAGGCCGCACTGCACGCAGGCATCCTCCAGGAAGGACAGCTCCGGCCGCTCCGGGTTGGCGGCGAAGGCGCCGGTGGGGCAGACCATGGTGCAGGCGAGGCAGAGGGTGCAGCCCTCCACCGCCACATGCGCCGCGCCGAAGGGCGCCGCCTCCGGCATCGGGATCACCGCCGGCGCCGCCTCCGCCGCCGCGCGCAGCGCGGAGAGCGCCGTCCTCAGGATCTCGCGCGGGGCGCCGAGCGGCAGGAACTCCGCCCGCGCGGCGGGCGCCGGGCGCGGCGCGGCGGCCAGCATCTCCGCGAGGGTGAACGGGTCGTCGGTCTCCATCACCCCAGGGGCATGCGGCAGGCCGAGGCCCGCGAGCGCCGCCTCGGCATAGTCCACATTGCGCAGCACGCCCTCGGCGCCGTGCGGCCGGCGGGCCGGCAGCAGCAGCTGCACGTCCGACGCGCCCCAGGCGAAGGGCGCCACCAGCAGGGCAAGGTCGGCCGCCGTCACGGCGTGCAGCCGCAGCGGCAGCACATGCGCCGGCAGGCCGGGGCCGTGGCGGGAGAGGGCGTCGATCATCGCCTCGCCCGCCGCCTCGTGCAGCAGCAGGGTGGGGGCCTGGCCGCCCGCCGCGCGGTAGGCCAGCAGCAGGGCGCGGATGCGGCGCAGCACCGCATCCGTCGGCGGCAGGTCGTACTGCGCGGCGCCGGTCGGGCAGATGGCGGCGCAGGCGCCGCAGCCGGCGCAGATCTCGGCGCTGATCGCCACGCTGTCCCAGTGCCCCTTGGCGGAGGGGGTGATGGCGCCGGTCGGGCATAGATCCAGGCAGCGGGTGCAGCCGGTGCGCTTGTTGCGCGAATGCGCGCAGAGCCCGGCGTCGAAGCGGATGAAGCGCGGCTTGTCGAACTGCCCGACCAGCTCGCCCGCCTCGCGGGTGATGCGTTCCAGCGCCACCGCGTCGCCCGGCGCGGCGCGCAGGTAGCCCTGCCGCACCTCGTGCGTCGGAAAGAGCGGCGCCCGGCCGGTGAGGTCGATCAGGATGTCGCATTCGCTGGCGGCGCCGTCGCGCGGCGCGCCCCAGCGATAGGCGGCGCGGGAGGAGGGGGCGGCCGCCGCATAGCCGTCGATGGCGACGGCGAAATGCCCGAGCCAGCCGGTGGCGCTGCGGGCGCGGCCGCGCAGCACCGGGTATTCGGCCTGCGGGCGGGGCGCCACATCGGCCTCGCCGGTCAGCAGCACGGTGATGTCGAGCCGGTCCTTCAGCCGCTCGGCCAGGTCGAGGGCCGCCTCGTCGCGGCCCAGGATCAGCGTCACGCCCTGGCTCTCCAGCGGCACCAGGGGGGTGGCGGGCATCGGCACGGCGGCGGCGGCCAGCAGGGCGGCCATCTTCGGCCCGGCCTGCGCACCCTCCCGCGACCAGCCGGCCTGCTCGCGCACATTGGCGAAGTCCAGCGCGCCGGCATGGCCGGCGGCCTCCGCCTCCTGGCGGAACAGCGGCGCCTCCTGGGTGCAGCCCACCGTCACGTCGCCTTCGCCCAGCGCCGCCATGAAGCGGTCCAGCTGGGCGCGGCAGAGCTGCTCGGCGGTGCGCAGCCGCCCGCCGCAGCCCCGCGCCAGCGCGCCCTCGTCCAGCACCATGGTGTCCTCGCAGCTGCAGGCGAAGACGGTGCGGCCGCGGGGAGAGGCGGGGGTGTTGGCCGGATGTGTCATGAATTCTCCTGCCCGCAGTAATTTTCCCGTCGGCTGTCCCGGCGCGGGCCGAAGCGCATATATCCACGCGGATGCCGGATGACGAGGGAAGAGCACCCAGAATGCACGAAGGATTGCCGCCCCTGCCCAGCCTGTTCGCCCCGCTGAAGCTGGCGCCGGACGAGGATGCGCGCGCCCGGGCCATGGCGCTGGCGCCGGAGCGGGGCGGCGGGCTGCTGCCCTGGCTGGCGGCGCCGGACCGCATCGAGGCCGCGCTGGTGCTGGAGCCGGAGGAGAGCCTCGCCGCCGCCCGCGCGGGCCTGCTGGCGGCCGCCAGCGCCGCCGCCGATGCGCTGGTGGTGCTCGGCCCGCCCGAGATCCCGGTGACGCTGCGCTGGCCTGCCGGCATCGTGCTGAACGGCGCGCAGGTGGGCGAGGCCTTCCTCGGCGCGCCGCCCGGCCTGCCGGAGGAGGCGGTGCCGGACTGGCTGGTGGTGGGTATCCGCCTGGCCTGGCGCCACCCGGAGGGGTATGAGCCCGGCCGCGACCCCGGCCGCACCGCGCTGGCCGAGGAGGGCTTCCTGGAGATTCCACCCGGGGAGCTGGTGGCCGCCTGGGCGCGGCACCTGATGGCGGGCCTCTCCGAATGGCAGTCGCGCGGCTTCCGCGCCATGGCCGAGCGGGTGCTGGCGCGGCTGGAGGTGGAGGAGTGGATGGAGGGCGCGCGGCGCGGCCTCGACCCCGCCACCGGCGCGCTGCTGCTGCGCCGCGAGGGCGCGGCCGATGAGCGCCGCCCGCTGGAGGCCGCATGACCCCGCCCCGCACCTTCCTGCCGCGCACGCTGCGGCTCGACCCATCCGACACGGTGGTGTTCTCCCGCGCCGCCGCGCCGGGGGAGTGGGCCGTGCCCGGCGGCTTCGACTTCTGGGACGAGGACCCGGCCGCGCTCGCCGGCAAGCGGCGGCAGGAATTCCGCGCCGGCTTCCTCGGCCTCGGCAGCTTCGGCTTCTCCACCCTGGTGGAGGTGGCCGAGGCCACGCCGGCCGAGCGCGCCGCGGCGGTGGCGGCCCTGGCCGCGCGGATCCGCGCCGCCTATGGCGCGCCGGACGAGGCCGCCGCCCGCGCCGCCGCCGAGGAGGAGCTGGCCTTCGCCGAATCGCTCTGCGGCCACCCGCCCGGCACGGTGCTGGCGCTCGCCCGCGCGGTGGAGGGCGGAGAGGTGCGCGAGCGCTTCCGCACCCTGCACCGGCGCGAGACGCCGCACAGCGATTTCGGCAGCCTGCCGGTGTTCGGCATCGTCGAGGTGGAGGGGGAGGAGCCCGAGGCGGTGGACCTCGCCGCCCTTCCCCGGCGCGGATGACCCGCGCTTCCCTTTCCCGTTCTGGTAATGGCGCATGACCCCTGATTTCTGGATCGCCTCCGGCCACCAGCTCTGCGACCGCGACGAGGCGGGGCGCCTGGTCCCGACGCCGGACCTCTGGCGCGCCTTCCTCGCCCGGCCCGAGCTGGTGCCGCCGGAGGAGGCCTGCGGCGCCGAGCGCGCCCTGCACGCGGCGCTGCTGGCGGAGCCGCTGCACCCGGTGGCGCCCGCCACCCTGGCGGCGCTGGCCGACCCGGACGCGGCCGAGAACTGGCAGGTCTTTCTCACGTTCCGCGACCGTGTCGCGGCCCACCCCACGCTGGAGGCCGCCTGGCTGGCGCTCTATCGCGAGGGCGTGGCGGGCGTGCCGCCGCTGTTCCTGCAGATGCTGACCCAGCTCATCGCCCGCGCCGCGATGGAGGGGGAGGCGGATGCCTATGCGCTGCGCGCCGCCGAATGCCTCTTTCGCCCGCAGCGCGCCGCCATCCACCAGGGCGCGCTGCTGCTGGCCGACGAGGAGGTGGTGGCCGCCCGCGCGGCGGATGGCGACCTCGGCGCGCTGGGCCGGCTGCTGACCGAGGCCGGCGCCACCCCGCGCGAGGTGGAGCTGGACGTGCTGGGCGAGGCCGACCCGGCCGCCTATGCCGCCCGCTCCGACGCGCATGACTACGCCCTCGACATCGCCGAGGGCCGCCCCGGCCAGCAGGGCCTAGCCCGCGCGCTGGAGCGCTTCATCCGGCACGTGCTGGGCGAGGAGGTGACGATCCGCCCCACCCGGCTGATCGAGGATGCCGACTGGTCCTGGCATGTGGGGCTGGACAGCGAGGCCACCGGCATCGCCAACGACCTCTGGAACGGGCAGGCGGTGGCGCAGGAGCGGCTGGCGCGTATCCTCTGGCTCGGCGTGCTGGAGTTCCGCGAGACGACGCGCGTGTTGCCGCGCCTGGCCGGCCGCCCCGTCTACCTGGCGCTGGCGATGAACCCGGCCAAGCTGGTGCGCATGAAGCCGCAGAACCTGGCCACCGGCCTGCCGCTGATCGCCGCCGAGGCGGCGCTGTGAGGCCCCGATGCTGACCGACACGCCCGACAGCCTGCACATCCGCGTCGCCGTCATCGCCGAGCGGCGGCCCTCGTCCAGCCCCTGGGCGGACTGGTCCTGGCGCGTCGTGGAGGTGCTGGCGGAGGCGCCCGACGTACCGCCCTGGACGCTGCTGCGGCAGGAGGAGGGGCGCGCCCTGTTCCTGGCCGGCCATGCCGCGGTGGCGCTGCACCCGACCGACACCAGCAACTACCTGAGCAACCTGGAGAGCGAGGACCCCCGGCTGTGGGTGGTGCTGCGCCCCGCCGCCGGCGAGCCGGGCATGGCGCTGCACCTGGTGACGATCGACCCGGGCGAGGCGCATCTCTACGCCGATGTCGGCAACGACACGCTGGAGAGCCTGAGGCTGCCGGCCTTCCTGCGCGGGCCGCTGGAGGCGTATGTGGCCCGCCACCACCGCGAGCGCGGCTTCTCGAAGCGGCAGCGCGACCGGGCCGACCCGGAGGCACTGGCCCGCCGCGCGCCGGGCGGCCGGACGGGGGGAGGGGAGCGGTGAGCGGCGAGGGCTTCCTCAGCCGCTGGTCCCGCCGCAAGCGCGGCGTGGAGCCGGAGGCCGCGCCGGAACCGCCGGCGCCGGGCAGGGCGGCGCCCATGCCCGGCGCCCCGTCCGCCGTTCCGCCTGCCGCTTTTCCCGCCGTTGGGCCTGATCCGGCCGCGGCGGCGGACGCGTTCGACCCCGCCAGCCTGCCGCCGCTGGAAAGCCTGGGGCCGGAGAGCGACTTCACCGCCTTCCTCGAACCCAACGTGCCGGCATTGCTGCGGCAGGCGGCGCTGCGGCGGATGTGGTCGCTCGACCCCGGCATACGCGACTTCGTCGGCCCCGCCGACTATGCGTGGGATTTCAATGCCGCCGACGGGGTGCCCGGCTTCTCGCCGGAGCTGGGCGGCAACCTGCGCAAGCTGCTGGCGCAGGCGATCGGCGCCCCGCCCGAGCCGGAGGAGGACGAGGCCGCCGCCGAGGATGCGGAGGCGGGCGCGCCGCAGGGAAGCCCAGCCGGCGAGGCGGCTGTGGCGGAAGGCCCCATGGAGGGTCCCGTGGACGGCTCCTTGGACGGCCCCCTGGAAGGCGCGCCGCCGCTCCCGTCTCTGGCTTCCGCGCCGCTGACGCCGCTGCGGCTCAGCCCGCTGCCGGAGGCCGCGCCGGCCGTGACGGCAGCGGGCGAGACTGGGCCGGCCGAGACTGCACCAGGCGAGACTGCACCGGCCGAGGCTGCGCTGCCGGCCCGCCGCCGTCATGGCGGGGCCGTTCCACAATAGAAAGCAGTAATTGAGAATAGTTCTCAAATGGTGTCTGAGCCGGATACTTGCTCATAACCGACCGGATGAGTCAGAATGGTATATGGCCTCTCTTCGCGGAGCGGCCGGCTGCCGTTCAAAACCTCTGACCATCGGACTGCCCGACGCATGACCACTCCGGTCTCGCCGACCGCCGCCCTCGATCTGCTGGAGCTGGAGCGCGCCCGGCTGTTCGCCCTGCTGGGGCGGCTGCTGGTGGCGCCGCCGGATGGCGCGCTGCTGGCCAATCTGCGCGCGCTGCGCGGCGAGGCGGGCAGCGTGCTGGGCGATGCCTACGGCCAGCTGGCCGAGGCGGCGCAGCAGACCGACCCGGCGCAGGCGGAGCGCGAGTACCATGCGTTGTTCATCGGCGTCGGGCGCGGGGAGCTGCTGCCCTTCGCCTCCTACTACCTCACCGGCTTCCTGCATGAGCGCCCGCTGGCCGAGCTGCGCGCCACGCTGGGCCAGCTTGGCGTCGAGCGCGCGCCCGGCGTGGCGGAACCGGAGGACCATCTGGGGTTTCTCTGCGAGACCATGGCCGGGCTGATCGCGGGGGTGTTCCCCGCCGGGCCGGAGGAAGCCGCCGGCTTCTTCACCCGCCACGTGCAGCCCTGGGCCACG
Source organism: Roseomonas sp. TS2 (assembly GCF_058833935.1). Lineage (NCBI taxonomy): Bacteria > Pseudomonadati > Pseudomonadota > Alphaproteobacteria > Acetobacterales > Roseomonadaceae > Roseomonas > Roseomonas sp. TS2. The sequence goes on from NZ_JCACVY010000044.1 coordinate 18,254, forward strand.
CGCTGCTTCGCCGACCTGCAGGCGGCCGAGGCGGCGCAGTTCTACCGGGCCGTCGGCGCGCTGGGACGCGCGGCGATGGAGATCGAGGCGACGGCGGCCGGGCTGCCGGCATAAAGACAAGACCAAGGAGCGCGGCGATGCACGACGGGAACGAGAACAAGGTGGCGGAGCGGCGCGGCTTCCTGAAGACGCTGGGCCTGGCCGGGGGCGCCGCCGCGGCGGCCGCCGCTCCCGCCGCCGCGCAGGCGCAGGCGCCGCGCCCGCGCAAGGAGACGGAGGTCGAGAAGGTGGCGGCGCGCTATCGCGAGACCGACCACGTCAAGGCCTTCTACCGCACCAACCGCTACTGAGACGGGACAGGGAAGGGACGCCCCATGCTGATCAAGCGCAGCGAGGGGAAGGCCGCCCGTCAGCGGCTTTCCTCCACCTATCAGGGCCTTTCCGCCGGCGGGATGGACCGGCGCAGCTTCCTGCGGCAGGCGGGCCTCGGCGGCGCCGGGCTGGCGGCGCTGGGCAGCTTCGGCCTGACCACCGCGCGCCCGGCCGCCGCCGGCCCGACCAACTTCAGCCAGCCGATCCAGCGCATCAAGAACATCTGCACCCATTGCTCGGTGGGCTGCACGGTCGTGGCCGAGGTGCAGAACGGCGTCTGGGTCGGGCAGGAGCCGGCCTTCGAGAGCCCGATCAACCGCGGCACGCATTGCGCCAAGGGCGCCTCGGTGCGTGAGCTGGTGCATGGCGACCGCCGGCTGAAATACCCGATGAAGCTGGTGGACGGGCAGTGGCAGCGCGTCTCCTGGGAGCAGGCGATCGAGGAGATCGGCGACAAGCTGCTGGAGATCCGGCAGAAATCCGGCCCCGATTCGGTCTACTGGCTGGGCAGCGCCAAGTTCAGCAACGAGGGCGCCTACCTGATGCGGAAGTTCGCCGCATTCTGGGGCAGCAACACGATCGACCACCAGGCGCGCATCTGCCACTCGACCACCGTGGCCGGCGTCTCCAACGTCATGGGCTACGGCGCCCAGACCAACAGCTACAACGACACGCGCAACGCGCGCACCATGATCATCATGGGCGGCAACCCGGCGGAAGCGCACCCGATCTCGATGCAGCACATGCTGGCGGGCAAGGAGCAGAACCGCGCGAACGTGATCGTCATCGATCCGCGCTTCACCCGCACGGCGGCGCACGCCACCGAGTATGTCCGCATCCGCCCCGGCACCGACATCCCCATCATCTGGGGCATGCTCTGGCACATCTTCGAGAACGGGTGGGAGGACAAGGAGTTCATCGCCCAGCGGGTGTTCGGCATGGACGACGTCCGCAAGGAGGTCGCCAAGTGGAACCCGCGCGAGGTCGAGCGCGTCACCGGCGTGCCTGAGGCCCAGCTGAAGAAGGTGGCGCAGATCTTCGCCACCCAGAAGCCGGCCACGCTGATCTGGTGCATGGGCGCCACGCAGAAGACCGTGGGCACCGCCAATGTGCGCGCCTTCACCATCCTGCTGCTGGCCACCGGCAACATGGGCCGGCCCGGCACCGGCGCCAACATCTACCGCGGCCACACCAACGTGCAGGGCGCGACGGATTTCGGCCTCGATGTCACCACCCTGCCGGCCTATTACGGGCTGGACGAGGCGGCCTGGCGCCACTGGTGCCGGGTGTGGGACGTGCCCTATGAGTGGATGGTGCAGCGCTTCGCCAGCAAGGCGCTGATGGAGACGCCCGGCATCCCCACCACGCGCTGGTTCGACGCCGTGCTGCTGCCGAAGGACCAGCTGTCGCAGCCGGATACGGTGAAGGCCTTCATCGCCATCGGCCATGGCGGCAACACCGTCAGCCGCATGCCCGAGGCGATCAAGGGCATGGATGCGCTCGAGCTGCTCGTGGTGGCCGATCCGCACCCGACCAACCTCTCCAGCATGTCGAACCGGCGCGACAACACCTACCTGCTGCCGATCTCGACGCAGTTCGAGTGCGATGGCAGCCGCACCGCCTCCAACCGCTCGCTGCAGTGGGGCTCCAAGATCGTCGACCCGATCTTCGAGTGCAAGAACGACTACGAGCTGCTCTACCTGCTGGCGCGGAAGTTCGGCTTCGCCCAGGAGATGTTCAAGTCGATCGAGGTGAAGGGCACGCAGCCCGTCGCCGAGAGCATCACCCGCGAGTTCAACCGCGGCGCCATCTCCACGGGCTATTCGGGCCAGTCGCCCGAGCGGCTGAAGCTGCACATGCAGCGCCAGGAGGATTTCGACCTGGTGACGCTGCGCGGCCGCCCCGGCTCCCCGGTGGAGGGCGAGGTCTATGGCCTGCCCTGGCCCTGCTGGGGCACGCCGGAGATGAAGCACCCCGGCACGCACATCCTCTACAACACCAACCTGCACGTGAAGGAAGGCGGCGGCTGCTTCCGCGCACGCTGGGGCGTGGAGCGCGAGGGCAAGACGCTGCTGGCCGAGAGGTCCTATTCCAAGGGCTCGGAGCTGACGGACGGCTACCCGGAGTTCACCGTGGCCGTGCTGAAGCGCCTGGGCTGGTACGACGAGCTGACGGCGCAGGAGAAGGAGATCATCGCCCGGGTGGGCGGCGACAATCCGGACCGCGTCTCCTGGTCGACCGACCTGTCCTTCGGCATCATCCGCGTGGCGCTGGAGCATGGCTGCCAGCCCTCCGGCAACGGCAAGGCCCGCGCCAATGCCTGGAACCTGCCCGACCCGGTGCCGGTGCACCGCGAGCCGATCTACACCCCGCGCACCGACCTGATCGCCGACTACCCCGCGATCGACGACCGGCGCACCTTCCGCTTGCCGCATCTGGCCAAGAGCGTGCAGGCGCGCTCCTACAGCCTGGCGACCTCCTTCCCCATCGTGCTGACCTCCGGCCGGCTGGTGGAGTACGAGGGCGGCGGCGAGGAGACGCGTTCCAACCGCTGGCTGGCCGAGCTGCAGCAGGACATGTTCGTCGAGATCAACCCGGCGGATGCGGAGGCGCGCGGCATCAAGCCCGGCCAGATGGTCTGGGTGGACGGCGTGGAGAACAGCGCCAAGGTGCGGGTGAAGGCCCTGGTGACCGACCGTGTCGCCAAGGGGGTGGCCTTCATGCCCTTCCACTTCGGCGGCTGGTATCAGGGCGAGGACCGGCGCGGCTACTACCCGCCGGGGACCGACCCCATCGTGCTCGGCGAGAGCGTCAATACCGTGACAACCTATGGCTACGACCCGGTGACCGCGATGCAGGAAACCAAGGTCACGCTCTGCCAGATCCGCGGCGCGTGACAGGGAGGAATTGATCCATGGCCCGCATGAAATTCCTCTGTGACAGCGACCGTTGCATCGAGTGCAACGCCTGCGTCACCGCCTGCAAGAACGAGAACGAGGTGCCCTGGGGCATCAACCGCCGCCGCGTCGTCACCATCAATGACGGCAAGGCGGGCGAGCGCTCGATCTCGATGGCCTGCATGCACTGCACGGACGCGCCCTGCGCCGCCGTCTGCCCCGTCTCGTGCTTCTACACGACGGCGGATGCCATCGTGCTGCACGACAAGGATCTGTGCATCGGCTGCGGCTACTGCTTCTACGCCTGCCCCTTCGGCGCCCCGCAATACCCGAAGGTCGGGAATTTCGGCGGGCGCGGCAAGATGGACAAGTGCACCTACTGCGCCGGCGGCCCGCAGCAGGACAACACGGCGGCGGAATACGCGCAGTACGGCGCCAACCGCATCGCCGAGGGCAAGCTGCCGCTCTGCGCCGAGATGTGCTCCACCCGCTCGCTGATGGCGGGCGATGGCGACATCATCGCCTCCATCTACAAGGAGCGGGTGCAGAAGCGCGGCTATGGCAGCGGTGCCTGGGGCTGGCGCACCGCCTATCGCGAGACGGTGGACGTCTGATGAGCATGCTCCGTTCCACGCTGATCGCCCTGGCCGCCGCCGCGCCCCTGCTGGGCGCGCCGGCCCTCGCCCAGGCCCCGGCGGCCGACGCGCCGCCTGCTGCGGCTCCGGCGGCGGAAGCGCCGCCCGCCCCGGCCCAGCCGCAGGCGCCAGCGCCGGCGCAGCCACAGACCGGGGCGCAGCCGCAGGCCCCGGCCGATGCCGGCGCCGCCGCGCGCACCACCACCGACCCGCAGGTGCGCCAGGCCCTGCCGCCCGCCTCCCAGACGCAGCAGCAGCTGCCCCAGGACGATGGCGCCGGCCCGCCGCAGGGCTCCTCGGAGGTGCAGGCCCCGGTGCCCGAGGTGCAGAGCGCCGGCGAGACCGGGCAGCGGCAGGTGCCGAACAGCGCCGACCCGGAGCAGCCCACCGGCACGCCGGCCGCGCCCCAGCCGCAGGTGGCGCCGACGCCGGTGCAGCCCATCCCGGCCCCGCCGCCGCTGGGCAACCGCAACCTCTCCGCCGAGGAGCTGGAACTGCAGAGCGCGCTGACGGGCCGGCGCATCACCGGCATCGTCAGCATCCCGGACGACAAGCTGGCCGTGCTGGTGCAGCCGGAAGGGCGGGACTGGCGGGCCTTCCGCAACAGCACCATGATGTGGATCGGCGGCGTCGCCATCCTCGGGGTGCTGGCGGTGCTGGCGCTGTTCTTCCTGGTGCGCGGGCGCATCCGCATGCGCCACGGCCCCTCCGGCCGCACCATGCAGCGCTTCAACTTCCTGGAGCGCTCGCTGCACTGGCTGACGGCCAGCACCTTCATCGTGCTGGCGCTCTCCGGGCTCAACCTGGTCTATGGCCGGCACCTGCTGCGGCCGGTGATCGGGCCGGAGGCCTTCACCACCGTCTCCGAGCTCGGCAAGATCGCCCACAACTTCCTGGCCTTCCCCTTCACCCTGGGCGTCCTCGGGCTGCTGGCGCTCTGGGTGCGGGACAACATCCCGAACAAGCTGGACTGGGTCTGGCTGAAGAATGGCGGCGGCTTCATCGGCGATGCGCACCCGCAGGCCGGGCGCTTCAACGGCGGGCAGAAGGCGGTGTTCTGGATCACGGTGCTGGGCGGCGGCGCGGTCGCGGCCTCCGGCTTCCTGCTGATGTTCCCCTTCTTCGTCCTGAACATCGAGGGCCAGCAGATCGGCCACATGCTGCACAGCGTGCTGTCGATGCTGATGATCGCGGCCATGCTGGCGCATATCTACATCGGCAGCCTGGGCATGGAGGGCGCCTTCAGCGCCATGGGCAGCGGCAAGGTGGACTACAACTGGGCCCGAGAGCACCACAGCATGTGGGTGGATGACGAGCTGAAGCGGGCGCATGAATCCGTGCGCCCCGAGCCCGCCACGCGCCCCGCCGGCGCCGACTGAGGCGGCCGGAAAGAACCGCAGGGCCGGGGGAATTCCGTTCCCCCGGCTTTTTTTTGCCCGCCGCCCCGGATAAGGCTTCCCGCATGCGCCTGATCGGATTGGCCGGCTGGAGTGGCGCCGGCAAGACCACCCTCCTCGCCCGGCTGATTCCCTGCCTGACCGGCCGTGGCCTGACGGTCTCCACCGTGAAGCACGCGCACCACCGCTTCGACGTGGACCAGCCGGGCAAGGACAGCCACACCCACCGGCAGGCGGGCGCGCAGCAGGTGCTGGTCTCCTCCGCGCAGCGCTGGGCGCTGATGACCGAGCTGCGCGGCGCCCCCGAGCCGGCCCTGCCGGAGCTGCTGGCGCAGCTCGCCCCGGTGGATCTCGTGCTGGTGGAGGGCTTCAAGCGCGACCACCACCCCAAGATCGAGGTGTTCCGCGCCGCCAACGGCAAGCCCTGGCTGCACCCGGAGGATTCCGCCATCCGCGCCGCCGCCACGGACACGCCGCCCCCCGGCGGCGCCCTGCCCCATGCCGGGCTGGACGATATCGAGGCGGTGGCCGGCCTCGTCCTGCGCTACGCTGCGCCATGGCCCAGCTGAGCGACGACTGCTTCGCCTTCGGCGGCGCGCTGCTCTCGGTGGAGGCGGCGGCGGCGCTGATCGCCGCGCGCGTGCCACCCCTCGGCGGCACCGAGACGGTGAAGCTGGCGCAGGCGCGCGGCCGCGTGCTGGCGGCCGACCTGTTCGCGCCGCACCCGCTGCCGCCCTTCTTCAACAGCGCCGTCGATGGCTATGCCTTCCGCCATGCCGATCTGCGCGCGGGGGAGGAGACGCGGCTGCGCCTCGCCGGCCGGCTCGCCGCCGGGCAGCAGGCGGCGGCGGCGCTCGCCCCCGGCACGGCCTGCCGCATCCTGACCGGCGCCCCCATGCCGCCGGGCGCCGACACGGTGATGATGCAGGAGGATGCCCGGCTGGAGGGCGGCGCGCTGCTGCTGCCGGCCGGGCTGAGGCTTGGCGCCAATTGCCGCCCGGCGGGGGAGGATGTGGCGCAGGGCGCGCTGGCCCTGCCGGCCGGGCGCCTGCTCGACCCGCCGGCCATCGGCCTGGCCGCGGCGCTCGGCCTGCCGGCGCTCGCCGTCACGGCGCGGCCGCGCATCGGCGTGTTCAGCACGGGCGACGAGCTGGCCACGCCCGGCACCCCCCTCGGCCCCGCCCAGACCTTCGACAGCAACCGCTTCTCCCTGCTGGCGCTGCTGGCCGGGCTGCCGGTGGAGCCGGTCGATCTCGGCATCCTGCCCGACCGCGCCGAGGCCACCCGCGCCGCGCTGCGCGAGGCGGCCGGGGCGCACGACATGCTGCTCACCTCCGGCGGCGTCTCGGCGGGGGAGGAGGACCATGTGCGCGCCGCCATCGAGGCGGCGGGCAGCCTGGTGTTCTGGCGCCTGGCGCTGAAGCCGGGGCGGCCGGCGGCGATGGGCGTCATCGGCGGAACCCCCGTGCTGGGGCTGCCGGGCAATCCGGTGGCGGCCTTCGTCACCTTCCTGCACCTGGCGCGGCCGCTGGCGCTGCGGCTCTGCGGCGCGGCGCCGGTACCGCTGCCGCGCTTCCTGGCGGAAGCCGCCTTCCCCTACCGCAAGAAGGCGGGGCGGCGGGAATATGTGCGCGTCACGCTGCGGCCCGGCGCGCCGGGCGGGCTGCCGGTGGCCGCCAAATACGCGCGGGAGGGGGCGGGACTGCTCTCCTCCCTGACGCAGAGCGATGCCTTCGCCGAGCTGCCGGAGGAGTCCCTCGGCGTGGCGCCGGGGGACCGGCTGGTGGTGCTGCCCTTCGCGGGGCTTTTCTAGGGGCCTCTTCTGAAGCCGGGTCGCGGCCCCATCTCTGCGGCAGCATCCGCGAGGGAAAGAGCCGCATGTTCATCGCCATGAACCGCTTCCAGGTCGCGCCGGGCTCCGAGGCCGAGTTCGAGCAGGTCTGGAAGAGCCGCGAATCGCACCTGCACACCGTGCCCGGCTTCGTCGAGTTCCACCTGCTGCGCGGCCCGCAGCGGGAGGACCATGTGCTCTACGCCTCGCACACCATCTGGAAGGACCGGGAGTCCTTCGAGGGCTGGACCCGCTCCGACGCGTTCCGCGCGGCGCACCGGGGCGCCGGGCAGACCAAGGTGCTCTATCTCGGCCCGCCGCAGTTCGAGGGGTTCGAGGTGATCCAGACGGTGGGGCACCCCGGCCCCGGCGCCTGACGCGGCGGGGGCGCGGCCCTCAGGCCCGGGCGCGCGCCAGCCGGGCCTGCACCGCCGCGCGCACCACCGGCCGCAGCCGCTGGTAGCTCAGCCACAGCAGCGCCGCGCCGGCCAGCACGCCGCCGATCGCCAGCGGGTCCGGCTCCGGGCCGAGCTGCCGCGCCAGCCAGCCGCCCACCGTGCCGGGCATCATCACCAGCGGCGCCCAGACCAGGGCCGAGAGCACGTTGGCGCTCTGGAACGGCCAGTTGCGCATGCCCACCACGCCCGCCGCCAGCGGCGTCACCGCCCGCATCGGCCCGAGGAAGCGGCCAATGAACACCGCCCACCAGCCCCAGCGCCGGAACACCACCACCGACCAGGCATAGATGCGGCGGCAGGATTTCGGCAGCCGCCGGCGCACCGCGTAGGGGCCGAACCAGCGCGCCAGCCAGTAGCCGGCGGCATCGCCCAGGATCCCTCCCGCCACGCAGGCCAGCAGCGCCGGCCCGGGCGCGATCAGCCCGCCGCCGATCAGCGCCCCCACCGCCAGCAGCAGCGCCGTGGACGGCACCAGGATGCTGACGACGGGGAAGGATTCGAAAAAGGCGATGAGGAACGTCACCGGCGCCGCCCAGGCGGCATTGGCACGCACCCAGGCCTCGAAGGCCATGGTCCAGTCTTCCAACATGGCGGAGCGGTAGCAGAGCAGGCGGCACCCCCGCCAGAG
>NZ_JCACVY010000045.1:0-25990 GCF_058833935.1 Roseomonas sp. TS2
GCGTGAATCCGGCGGCCATCGCGGCGGCGTTCCAGCCCCGCCCGGCGGCGCCGGTCGTGCGGCCGCTCTTCGCGCCTGTCCCGCCGGTGCCCGCCGCGGCTCCCACACCGCCTCCGCCGGCGCCGCCGCCGATGTTCCCGCCGATGTCTGCTCCGGCCTCCCCTCCGGCCTCCCCTCCGGCGCCGCTGGGAGGTGCTGCTTCGCTGCTGGCCACCCTGCAGGCCACCGCCCCGGAAACCGGCCGGGCGGCACCACGGAGCGGGTTGCTGGCGCAGGTCGGCAGTGCCGCGCCACCGCCGGTGCAGCCTGCCGCGCCATCGCTGCTGGCCGCGCTGGGCGGATCCTTCGCGCCGCTGAACGCCGCGCCGCCGGCGCCCGCCTCGCTGGCGGGCCTGTTGCGCAGCCTGGCGGCGCCGGCGCCCCCGCCGGCCGCGGCGCCGGGCAGCAGCCGGCTGGCGGAAATCCTGGGGGGCCTGCGTCCTTCGGATCAGGGCTGAGGGATGCCTGCCCGATGCCATTGATTGCCTTTGCGTCCCCCAAGGGTGGGGTGGGCAAGACGACACTCGCTGCCAATGTGGCCGATGCCCTCTGCCGCAGCGGCCGCTCCGTCCTGCTCCTGGACCTGGACCCGCAGAACGCGCTGCGCCTGCATTTCGGCGTGCCGCTGCACGATACGAGCGGCTTCATGGCCGATCTGCCGCGCCGGCCGGACTGGCGCGCGCAGGTCCGCCGCACCGCATCGGGCGTGCTGCTGCTGCCGCATGGCGCCATGGAGCTGCGCGCCGTGCTGGAGCAGTCCCTCCTGCTGGAGCGTGAGCCCGCCCTGCTGGCCGCCCCCCTGCGCGAGATGCTGGCCGACCCGCAGCTTCTGGTGCTGGCCGACCTGCCGCCCGGCCCCTCCCAGGTTCTGGCGGTCGTCGCGCCGCTGGCCGCCATCATCGTGACGGTGCTGCAGAGCGAGGCGATCAGCGCCGCCATACTGGACGAGGTGGAGAGCGGGCGCTTCCTGGGCGGCGGCACCCTGGCCGCGCTCTATGCCGGGCGGCTGCAATTCATCCTGAACGGCGTCGATCTGCGCGCGCGCCTCTCGCGCAGCGCGGCGGAGGTCGTGGCGCGCCACCTGGGGCCGCGCCTGCTCGGCGCCGTCAGCCGCGACGAGGCGGTGGCCGAGGCGCTGTCGGAGATGCGCCTGGTGCAGGAGGTGGCGCCGGCCTGCGCGGCGGCGGGCGATCTTCGCCACGTCGCGCGCGCGATCGAGATGCTGTTGCCGGTCATGCCCGAGCCGGCGCCCGCGGCTCCCGCCGCCGGTCCGCTATCCGGGCTGTTGCGGGGAGGGTGGTAAAGCGATGCGGCGTTTCCGCGGGCTGATGGCGCGCCTGCCGCTGATGAGCGGCGCTATGGCGCTCCTCGGGGCCTTCCTGGGTTTCATCTTCGTGGTCTCTCCCCTGGCGCCGATGGAGCAGCTTGCCCTGGCGGGGGCGGGGCTCCTCGTGTTCCTGCTGGTCTCGCGCGTTCCGGGGCGTGGCGCGCTGTTCTTCCTGGTGGCGCTCTCCACCCTGATGTCGCTGCGCTACCTCTACTGGCGGCTGACCGAGACGCTGGACTATGGCGGCTTCATCGGCACCTTCCTCGGCACCGGCCTGCTGCTGGCCGAGATCTACGCCGTCATCGCGCTGCTGCTCTCCTACTTCCAGCAGCTCTGGCCGCTGGAGCGCAAGCCGGTGCCCCTGCCGGCGGACCCGGCGGAGTGGCCGGTCGTCGACGTCTTCATCCCCAGCTACAACGAGCCGCTCGAGGTGGTGCGCCCGGCCGTGTTCGGCGCCATGGCGATGGACTGGCCGCGCGACAAGCTGAACGTCTACATCCTCGATGACGGGCGGCGGGAGGATTTCCGCAAGTTCGCCGAGGAGATCGGCTGCGGCTACATGATCCGCCCCGACAACAAGGGCGCCAAGGCCGGCAACATCAACCACGCCACCGCCAAGACGAACGGCGAATACATCGTCATCTTCGACTGCGACCATGTGGCGACCCGCGCCTTCCTGCAGCTCACCATCGGCTGGATGGTGCGCGACCGCGGCATCGGCATGCTGCAGACGCCGCACCATTTCTACTCGCCCGATCCGTTCGAGCGGAACCTCGCCTCCGGCAAGAGCATCCCGAACGAGGGGCTGCTCTTCTACGGCCTGGTGCAGCAGGGCAACGACCTCTGGAACGCGACCTTCTTCTGCGGCTCCTGCGCCGTGCTGCGGCGCACCGCCCTGGAGGAGGTGGGCGGCGTGCCGACCGAGACGGTGACGGAGGACTGCCACTGCTCGCTGAAGATGCAGCGGCTGGGCTGGCGCACCGCCTATCTGCGCGTGCCACTGGCCGCCGGGCTGGCCACGGACCGCCTGATCGCGCATATCGGCCAGCGCATGCGCTGGGCGCGCGGCATGGTGCAGATCTTCCGCGTCGACAACCCGCTGCTGGGGCCGGGGCTGAAGCTCTACCAGCGGCTCTGCTACCTCAACGCGCAGTGGCACTTCCTCTTTCCGCTGCCGCGCTTCGTCTTCCTCACCGCGCCGCTGGCCTTCCTGCTGTTCGGGCAGAGCATCATCGCCGCCTCGCCGCTGGCGATCCTGGCCTATGCCGGGCCGCACATCTTCCACTCCATCGGCACCAACAGCCGGCTGCAGGGCAAGGTGCGGCACAGCTTCTGGTCGGAGATCTACGAGACGGTGCTGGCGCTCTACCTGCTGCCGGTGGTGCTGGCCACGCTGTTCGACCCGAAGAAGGGCAAGTTCAACGTCACCGACAAGGGCGGCACGCTGGACGAGGGCTATTTCGACCTGCGCGCCGTGGCCGCCAACTTCGTGCTGGCCATCGTGCTGGTGCTGGGCCTGCTGTCCGGCATCTACGGCATGGCGGCGAACCCGCTCACCAGCCTGGAATTCCAGGCCAACGCGCTGAACTCCATCTGGGTCGTGCTGTCGCTCGTCACCGTCATGGCCGGCCTCGCCGTGGGGCGCGAGCGGCGGCAGGTGCGGGAGCGTCACCGCGTGCATGCGCGCCTGCCCGTCACCGCCGTGCTGTCCGATGGCCGGCGCCTGCCGGGCGAGAGCGTCGATGTCTCGCTGGGCGGCGCCGCGCTGATGCTGGAGAGCCAGGAGGAGATCGCCCGCGAGACGCGGCTGCACCTGGAATTCGACACCGGGCCGGAGCGCATTCTGCTGCCGGCGGAGGTGCTGCGCTGGCAGGACGGCCGGCTGCAGGCCCGCTTCGAGCCACAAGGGCTGATGGATGAAGGCAATATTGTCCGCGTCGTGCTCGGCCGCGCCGATGCCTGGCTGGATTGGGACCATGTGCGGCCCGACCGCCCGCTGCGCGCGCTGGTGGAGGTCGCGGTGAGCATCACCGGCCTGTTCCGTGGCGACAGCCAGATCTCGTTGCGTGCCCGCCGCAACCGCCGCGCCGCCAAGACGCGCACCGAGGGCAGCCGCGCCCCTGCCAGGCCGGCCGATGCGGCCAAGGCGCGCCGGGCCGCCGCGCTGCTGCTGGCCGCGGGCCTCGCCTGGCCCGCCGCGGCCGGGGCGCAGCGGCCTCAGGCACCGCCGCCGCCGCCGCCGGTCGGCATGCCGCAGGCGGCGCCTTCCTTCGCGCCGCCGCCCGCCTCCGCCCAGCAGCCCGGCTTCGTCCAGCAGCCCGGCTTCGCTCAACAGCCCGGCTTCGCCCCGCCGCAGGGGGCCGCCCCGGTGGCGCCGCTGCCCGGCGGCGCGCCCTTCGCCACCCCGCCCGACCAGGGCAATGTCCGCATCCAGAGCCGCACGCTGCGGCAGCTCGGCCTCGGCGGGCCGATGCAGCTGCGCGGCACCTCGGACCTGCAGGGCGTGCTGTTCGGCATCCGCTCGGACGAGGTGGTGACCGGCGCGCGGCTGGTGCTGCAGGGCGCCACCAGCCCGGCGCTGATCCCCGAGCTGAGCCAGATCGCCATCACGCTGAACGAGCAGTTCGTCGGCACCATCACGCCCGACCGGACGCGCCCCTCCTTCGGGCCGCTCGAGTTCCCGGTGAACCCGGTCTACTTCGCCGACGTCAACCGGCTGAACTTCCGCTTCACCGGCCGCTACGCGGTGGAGTGCAACGACCCGCTCTCCGGCCTGCTCTGGTCCACCGTCTCCGACCTCTCCACCCTGCACCTGACGGTCGAGCGCCTGCCGCTGGCGCGCGACCTGGCGCGGCTGCCGGAACCTTTCTTCGACCGCCGCCTGCGCAGTGAGCCGCTCACCCTGCCGGTGGTGCTGCCCGACACGGCCGGCAACGAGCTGGTGCGCGCCGCCGCCATCGCCAGCTCGTGGTTCGCCGTGCAGGCCGATTATCGCGGCGCCAACTTCCCCGTCAGCAGCAGCGTGCCGCCGCGCGGCAACGCCATGGTGATGGTGGCGGGGCAGGAAACCGTGCCCGGCCTGGCCCTGCCGCGGATGGAGGGCCCAACCCTCGCCGTGGTGCCGAACCCGGCCGATCCCGGCGCCACGCTGCTGGTGGTGGGCGGGCGCACCGCCGCCGATGCGGTGGCGGCGGCGCAGGCGCTGGCGGTCGGCCAGCAGGCGCTCTCGGGCGAGCTCGCCCTGGTGCAGCCGCCGGAGCTGGCGGCGCGCCAGCCCTATGACGCGCCGCGCTGGATCGACAGCAACCGCCCCGTGCGCTTCGGCGAGCTGGTCGATCCGTCCGAGCTGCAGAGCTACGGCTTCGCGCCCGGCAACATCGCCATCCCCTTCCGCACCGCCCCCGACCTCTACACCTGGCGCGACCGCGCCCTGCCGGTGGAGCTGCGCTTCCGCGCGCCGCCCGGCCCCATCACCGACGTGGCGGTCTCGCGCCTCGACGTGGCGCTGAACAACCTCTACCTGCACTCCTTCCCGCTGCGCGAGATGGAGCCGGGCTGGCCCTGGAACTGGCTGGCGCGGCAGACCGGCCTCGGCCCCACCGGCGACCGCGGCCGGGGCGAAGTGGGGCTGCCGCCCTATCTGGTGTTCGGCCAGAACGAGCTGCAGCTGCGCTTCGACATGCGGCCGCTGAACCGCGGCGACTGCATCTCCATCCCCGGCGACGTGCGCGCCTCGATCGACCCGGACAGCACCATCGATCTCTCGCGCGCCTACCGCTTCACCGAGATGCCGAACCTCGCCTACTTCGCCGGCGCCGGTTACCCCTACACGCGGCTGGCCGATTTCTCGACCACCGCCCTGGTGCTGCCCGACCGCGCCAACACGCTGGAGCTTTCCACCGCCCTGGCGCTGGTGGGCCGGCTGGCCGCCAATGTCGGCCATGCCGCCACCCAGATCCAGGTCACCCGCCCCGGCACGCTGGAGCAGATGGCCGAGCGCGACCTGCTGGTGGTGGGCTCGCTCGGCCGCCAGCCGGCGCTGGCCGCGCTGCTGCGGCAGGACGGGCCGGTGCGTGTGGAGGGCAACCGCATCACCATGGCGCTGCCCGGCGCGCTGGAAGGCTTCCGCAACCTCTTCATCAGCGATGACCGCCTGCGCGACCGCCAGCGGATGGAGGCGGTGCTGGCCTCCCCCGGCGAGGCGATGGGCATGCTCGCGGGCTTCGAGAGCCCGCTGCGCGCCGGCCGCTCGGTGGTGGCCATCAGCGGCACCAGCCCGCAGGGGATGGAGGCGATGCTGGGGGCGCTGCGCGACCCGGCGCTGGTGCCGCTGATCCAGGGCGACCTGGCGCTGCTCTCCGGCGGCCGGGTGACCTCCTTCAAGACCACGGCCAGCTACACGCTGGGGGACCTGCCGCTGCATCTCTGGCCGCAGTTCTGGCTGGGCAAGCGGCCGGACATGCTGCTAGGCCTCGCCCTGCTGGCGTCCCTGCTCATTGCCATACCGACCTACTGGCTGCTGCGCCGCCGGGCCGCCCGTCGTCTGAGGACCAGGACGCCATGACCGGATTCCGCTCCCGCCTCCTGGCCACGGTCGTCACGGCGGCATTCCTGCCCCTGCTGCCCGCTGCCCCGGCGCGCGCGCAGGACAATGCCATCGGCGTCCTGCTGGAGCAGGCCAATTTCTGGCGCGCCCAGAACCGCCCCGACCGCGCGCTGCAGACGCTGGAGCGGGTGCTCGCGGTCGAGCCCAACAATGTGGACGCGCTCTCCGCCGCCGCCGCCGCCCAGGCGGAGAACGGCAACCGCGCGGAGGCGGACCGGCTGCTGGCGCGCATCCGCCAGCTCGCGCCCGCCGATCCGCGCCTGTCGGATGCCGCCCTCTCGGTGCGCGGCGCCACCGCCGATCCCGGCGCGGTGGCCGAGGCGCGGCGGCTGGCGCAGGCCGGCCAGCAGGCCCAGGCGGTGGCGCGCTACCGCCAGATGTTCGGCGGCAACACCCCGCCCGATGCCTATGCCGTCGAGTACTACCAGGCCCTGGCCGGCACGCAGGAAGGCTATGCCGAGGCGCGCAACGCCATGGAGCGCCTGGCCGAGAGCCGCCCCAACGACACCCGGCTGGCCCTGGCCTACGCGCAGATCCTGACCTACCGCGAGGGCTCCCGCGCCGAGGGCATCCGCCGCCTCCAGGCCCTGGCGGAGCGGCAGGACAGCGGCGATGCGGCGCGCGCCGCCTGGCGCGAGGCGCTGCTGTGGCAGGGGCCGAACCCCGACGCCGCCCCCGCCATCGAGGAATACCTGCGCGCCAACCCGAATGACGCGGCGCTGCGCCAGCGCCTGCAGGAGGCGCGCAACCCCCCCGCCGGGCCGGTGGACGAGGTCGAGCAGGCCCGCATCGCCGGCTTCGAGGCGCTGAATGCCGGCCGCCTGGCGGAGGCCTCGCAATCCTTCGAAAGCGTGCTGGCCCAGAACCCGGGCGACCCGGACGCCACCGGCGGGCTGGGCGTGGTGCGGCTGCGCCAGGGCCGCACCGCCGAGGCGCGCCGCCTGCTCACCGCCGCCATCGCCGCCGACCCGCGGGAGGGCCGCCGCAAATGGGGCCGGGCGCTGGACGGCGCCAACTACACCAGCGAGCTGACCCAGGCCCGCGGCCTGATCCAGCGTGGCCAGCTCGAGCAGGCGGAGACGCTGCTGCTGGCCGCTACCCGCCGCGAGAGCGGCGAGCGCGCCGATGCCGAGGCGCTGCTGGGCGACTTGGCGCTGCGCCGCAACGACCCGCAGGGCGCCGAGCAGCGCTACCGCGCCGCCCTGTCCCGCCGGCCCAACCTGAACAACGCCGTGGCCGGGCTCTACGACGCGCTGCAGCAGCAGGGCCGCTTCGCCGAGGCCGAGCAGCTCGCCGCGCAGCATGGCGGCGCCTTCGCCTCGACGGTCGCCACGCAGCGGGCCGAATCGCTGCGCGCCGAGGCCTCCCGCAGCAGCGACCCGGGGGCCGCCTTGGCGCTGCTGCGGGCCGCGCAGCAGGCCACCCCGGACAATCCCTGGATCGCGCTCGACCTCGCCCGTGCCCTGGCCCGCCAGGGGGAGCCGCTGGAGGGCCGCGCGGTGCTGGACCGGCTGGCCGCCACCGGCAAGCCGGAGGCGCTGCACGCCGCCGCCCTCTTCGCCGGCGAGGAAGGCCGGGTGCAGGATGCCGCCCGCCTCGTCGAGCGTATCCCCGACCGGCTGCGCAGCGCCGACCAGACGCGCCTGCTGCGCGGCGTGCGCATCCAGCAGCAGGTGGCCGCCGCCGCCGAGCCGGCCCAGTACGGCCAGCCGGAGGAGGCGCGGCGCCGGCTGATGGCGCTTGCCGCCCGCCCCGACCCCAGCGGCGAGACGCCGCGGCTGGTGGTGGAGGCGCTGGCGGGGCTGGGAGACACGCGCGGCGCGGCGGAGGCGGCGCGCGTCGCCCTCGCGGTCAACCGCGCGGCGCCGCCCTCCGGGCGCATCGCCCTCGCCAACGCGCTGCTGGAAGGCGGGCTGGAGGCGGACGCCAACCAGCTGGCCCTGCAACTCGCCCAGGACCCGCGCCTGACCGCCGATGAGCGCCGCCAGCTGGCCGGGCTGCAGGCCGGCGTCGCCATCCGCGCCAGCGACAAGCTGAACGAGCAGGGCAACCAGGCCGCCGCCTATGACCGGCTGGTGCCCGCGCTGCGGCAGGACCCGCAGAACGCCCAGGCCAACCTGGCGCTCGCCCGCCTCTACCAGGGCGCGCGCGAGCCGCGCGAGGCGCAGCGCATCGCCGAGGCGGTGCTGCTGCGCGACCCGCGCAACCTGGATGCCCGTGCCGGCGCCATCGATGCCGCCCTGGCGCTGGGCCAGAACGCCCGCGCCGAGGCGCTGCTGACCGATGGCCGCGCCATGGCCCCGAACGACCCGCGCCTGACCATGCTGGAGGCGCGGCTGGCCCGCGCCGCCGGCAATCCGCGCCGCGCCCGCGCCGCGCTGGAGCTGGCGGCCGAGCAGCGCCGCAGCCAGCTCGGCCTCGGTGCCGGCGCGCCCGCCGGCGCGGCAGGGATGGGCGGCGCCGCCCCCTCCGGCGCCGCGGCCGGCCTGCCGGAGAATCCGTTCCGCCGCGTCGCCCTCGCCGGCTCCGGAATGGCCGCCTCCGGCTATGCCGGCGGCCTCGCCACCGCCGCGCCGGCCGATCCGGTGCTGGCGCAGATCCAGCGCGAGCTGGCCCAGGTGCGGGAGGAGGCGGCGACGATCGCCACGCCGGGCTTCAACTTCCGCACCCGCTCCGGCGAGGCGGGGCTCGACCAGCTCACCGAGTTCGGCGCGGGGGCGGAGGTCTCCACCGCCATGCCGGGCCTCGGCGGGCGGGTGGCGCTGCGGGCGCAGGCCGTCAACATCGATGCCGGCAGCATGGCGCAGGACACCGGCACGCTGCGCCGCTACGGCAGCAACGCGCTGCGGCTGCCGGGGCAGGGGGTTGCCGTCGCCCCGGCGGTGGCGCGGGCGGTGACGCCCACCGACACCTCGGCCGCCGGCGTCTCCTTCGCCGCGGGCTACACGCGGCCGAACTTCTCGCTCGATGTCGGCACCACGCCGCTGGGCTTCCGCAAGCAGAACGTGCTGGGCGGCGTCGAGGTGGCGCCGGCGCTGACCGACAGCCTGCGCCTGCGCGTGACGGCCGAGCGCCGCGCCATGACCGACACCATGCTCTCCTGGGCCGGCATGCGGGACCGCAGCACCGGGCAGGTCTGGGGTGGCGTGGTGCGCAACACCGCGCGCGGCCAGTTCGAATTCGCCGTGGGCGATACCAACTTCTATGTTGGCGGCGGCTACTCGACGCTGGAGGGCGATGGCGTCGCCGACAACACCCGCATCGAGGCCGGGGCGGGCCTCAGCCATGCCCTGTTCCGCCGGCCGGATGAGGAGCTGGTGACCGGCCTGGATCTCGTCTACCAGGCCTACGACAAGAACCTTCGCCTCTTCACCCTCGGCCATGGCGGCTATTACAGCCCGCAATCCTATCTCGGCGCCTCGGTGCCGCTGGATTACCGGGCGCGCGTGGGGGATTTCCACTACCGCATCGGCGGCACGGTCGGCATCGCCTCCTGGCGGGAGGACCGTGCGCCCTACTTCCCCACGGACGCCGCCTCGCAGTCACGGCTGGAGGCGCAGGCCGCCTCCGATGCCACTGTCAGCGCATTCTATCCCGGGCAGTCGCAGACCGGGTTCGCTGGCGGCGTGCGGGGCGATCTGGAATACAGCCTGACACCGGCGCTCCGCCTCGGTGCGGCGCTGCGTTACGACAAATCCGCCGATTGGAGCGAGGCGCGCGGTCTGCTGTATGCCCGCTATCGGCTCGACCAGTGAGGCCAGGGAGGGCCAAGCCGGAGATGGTGTGCTCGAAGGGACAGGCATGACGCAGATGGATCAGGCGGCATTGGCCTATCTTGCGAGGCGGGATGTGAGCGCGCAGTGGCGCGGCTTCCTGCGGGCGCTGCTGGAGACGCTGGACGCGAATCTCGACCGCAACACCCGCAACGGGCTCCTGCGCGCGGTGGGCGGGCGCCTGGGCCAGGCACTGCCACTGCCGGCCGCGACCACCCTGGCCGAGCTGGAGGCGCGGATGAACGCCGCCCTGGCCGAGCTCTCCTGGGGCTATGTCTCCGTGGCGCTGGACGAGGCCGACCGCAGCCTGCGCCTTTCGCACCATGCCGCGCCGGTGGTGGGTGCCCCGGGGGATGAGGCGGGAAGCTGGTTCGCCACCGTGCTGGAGGGGCTCTACACGGCCTGGCTGGCGGCGCAGCAGGGGGGTGGCTCGGAAGCGGGGCCGCAACTCCGCGTGGTGCAGAGCGAGCCGGGCCTGGTGCAGCTGCGCTACGGCGGATAGCGGCACAAGTCGCGCGGCTTCCTGTCCCCTGCCCCGGTTGGATAGGCTGATCCGATGACATGATGTCTTGCGGCATCGTGGCCTGCCCTGCATCCTCCGCCGCCAACCCAACAGGTGAGGAGGGCGGGGAATGCGCCTCGCGGTGCTCAAGGAACGGCGTTCGGGCGAGACCCGCGTCGCGGCCACGCCGGAAACCGTGCGTAAACTGATCGATCTCGGGCTCGGCGTGGTGGTGGAGACGGGCGCGGGTCTGGCATCCGGCCTCCCCGACGCCGCCTACCGCGAGGCCGGGGCCGAGATCGCGCAGGATGCCTCGGCCGCGCTGGCCGGCGCCAAGATCGTGCTGAAGGTGCGCGCGCCGCTCGGCGCGGGCGAGGGCGAGGTGAACGAGCTGGCCCTGCTCCCGCGCGGCGCCCTGCTGATCGGCACGCTGGAGGCCGTAGCCCATCCCGCCCGCGCCCAGGCCTATGCCGAGGCCGGGCTGGAGGCGTGCAGCATGGAGCTGCTGCCGCGCATCACCCGCGCGCAGAGCATGGACGTGCTCTCCTCCCAGGCCAACCTCGCCGGCTACCGCGCCGTGGTCGAGGGCGCCGCCGCCTTCGACAAGGGCTTCCCGATGCTGATGACGGCGGCGGGCACCATTCCCGCCGCCAACGTGTTCATCATGGGCGCGGGCGTGGCGGGGCTGCAGGCCATCGCCACGGCGCGGCGCCTGGGCGGCCGCGTCTCGGCCACCGATGTGCGGCCGGCGGCGAAGGAGGAGATCAAGTCCCTCGGCGCCGCCTTCGTCGGCTACGAGGACGAGGAGAGCCGCGCCGCGCAGACGGCCGGCGGCTACGCCAAGCAGCTCTCGCCCGAATTCTACGCGAAGCAGGCGGAGGTCATCGCCGCCGCCGTGGCCAAGGCCGACGTGGTGGTCTGCACCGCGCTGGTGCAGGGTCGCAAGGCGCCGACCCTGCTCACCGCCGCCATGGTGGAGAGCATGAAGCCCGGCAGCGTGGTGGTGGACATCGCCGCCGACGCCGGCGGCAACTGCGCGCTGACCAGGCCCGGCGAGGCCATCGTGACCGAGGGCGGCGTGAAGATCCTGGGCCACACCAACTGGCCCGGCCGCATCCCGGCGGCGGCCAGCGCGCTCTACGCCCGCAACCTGCTGACCTTCCTCTCCACCTTCTGGGACAAGGAGGCGAAGGCGCCGAAGCTGCCGCAGGAGGACGAGATCATCCGCGGCGTGACGCTCACCCGGGGCGGGGCCGTGGTGCACCCGCAGCTTGCCGCGGCGCCCGCGGCCTGAGGGACGGACCAGAGAGATGAACCCGACCGACCTTGCCAACCAGGCCAGCGCCACCGCCGAGCGGGCGCTGGCGCTGGCCGCCCAGGCCCGGCAGATGGCCGAGGCCGCGGCCCCCGCCATCGCCCACGGCGCCGCCGCGGCCGAGCCCTTCCTGCTGCTGCTGACGATCTTCCTGCTGGCCTGCTTCGTCGGCTACTACGTGGTGTGGAACGTGACGCCGGCGCTGCACTCGCCGCTGATGGGCGTCACCAACGCCATCTCCTCCGTCATCGTGGTGGGGGCCATCCTGGCCACCGGCCTCGGCGATTCCTGGGCCGCCAAGTTCTTCGGCTTCCTGGCCGTCACGCTGGCCTCGGTGAACATCTTCGGCGGCTTCATGGTGACACGGCGGATGCTCGCCATGTTCAAGAAGAAGGGCTGAGCCGGTGGCGCACACCCTCTCCACCTTCGCCTATCTCGTCGCCTCCGTCCTGTTCATCCTGGCGCTGCGCGGCCTCTCCCACCCCGAGACCAGCCGGCGGGGCAATCTCTACGGCATGGTGGGCATGGGGCTCGCCGTGGTGGCGACGCTGGCGCAGCCCGGCATGGGCGGCGGCGGGCTGGTGCTGATCCTGGCCGGCATCGTGCTGGGCGGCGGCATCGGCACGGTGCTGGCGCAGCGCATCCAGATGACGGCGCTGCCGCAGCTGGTGGCCGCCTTCCACTCGCTGGTGGGCCTGGCCGCCGTGTTCGTGGCGGCCGCCGCCTTCTACAACCCGGAGAGCTTCGGCATCGGCGTGCCCGGCAACATCAAGGCCGGCAGCCTGGTCGAGATGTCGCTGGGGCTGGCCATCGGCGCCATCACCTTCTCCGGCTCGCTGATCGCCTTCGCCAAGCTGCAGGCGCTGATGTCGGGCGCGCCGATCACCTTCAAGGGGCAGCACTGGCTGAACCTCGGCCTCGGCATCCTGCTGCTGGTGCTGGTCATCGCCTTCATCGCCACGGGCAGCGGCGTGCTGTTCTGGCTGATCGCGCTGCTGGCGCTGGGGCTCGGCTTCCTGCTGATCATCCCGATCGGCGGCGCGGACATGCCGGTCGTCGTCTCGATGCTGAACAGCTATTCCGGCTGGGCGGCGGCGGGTATCGGCTTCACGGTGGGCAACCTGCTGCTGATCGTCACCGGCGCGCTGGTCGGCGCCTCGGGCGCCATCCTCTCCTACATCATGTGCAAGGGGATGAACCGCAGCATCGTCAACGTGCTGCTGGGCGGCTTCGGCAGCGACCCGGCGGCGGCCTCGGCCGCGGGCGGCGGCGGGCCGGCGCGCCCGGTGAAGGCCGGCAGCCCGGAGGATGCCGCCTACCTGATGAAGAATGCCGGCAAGATCATCATCGTGCCCGGCTACGGCATGGCGGTGGCGCAGGCGCAGCAGGTGCTGCGCGAGATGGGCGACCTGCTGAAGAAGGAGGGCGTCGAGGTCTCCTACGCCATCCACCCCGTCGCGGGGCGCATGCCCGGCCACATGAACGTGCTGCTGGCCGAGGCCAACGTGCCCTATGACGAGGTGCACGAGCTGGAGGAGATCAACCCCGAATTCGCCGAGGCCGACGTGGCCTATGTGATCGGGGCCAACGACGTGACCAACCCGGCCGCCAAGACCGACAAGTCCAGCGCCATCTACGGCATGCCGATCCTGGACGTGGAGCGGGCCAAGACCGTGTTCTTCGTCAAGCGCGGCATGTCCTCCGGCTATGCCGGGGTGGAGAACGAGCTGTTCTTCCGCGACAACACCATGATGCTGTTCGGCGACGCCAAGAAGGTGACGCAGCAGATCGTGCAGGCCCTGCAGAAGTAGCCGGCGCGGCCGGGGGAAGCGGGTGCTTTCCCCGGCCCTGGCTTCCCGGCCGCTTCGGCCATGGCCGATTCCGCCTTTGTTTCGCGTGCGTCGGCATCGTATAACCGGCGTCATGGTCGCCAAGAACAGCCCTATTCCGCTGCCCGGTTCCTGCGCGGCCTGTGCCGTGAGGCCCTTCGCCCTGTTCCGGGTGGTGCCGCAGGCGCGTGTGGGCGAGATCGCGCGGGTGCGCTCCGCCGTGCGGCTGGTGCGCGCCAATGAGGCGATCCGCGATTCCGTCTTCACCCTCTATGCCGGCTGGGCCTTCTCCTGGACCACGACGCCGGATGGCCGCCGCCAGATCCTCGACTTCCACCTGCCCGGCGACCTGGTGGAACGCAGCGAGGACGGCGCCGAGGTCTCGGCCCTGACCGATACCAGCTTCTGCGTGCTGGCCAAGGATCGGCTCTGCGAGTTCATGGGCCGCGATCCCGGCCTGGCCCTGTCCTATGCCGACGGGCTGGTGCGCGACCGCGCCCGGCTGCGCGAGCGGCTGACCAGCCTCGGCCGGCGCGATGCCATGGGGCGCGTCGCGCACCTGCTGCTGGAGCTGCATGGCCGCCTCTCCCGCCGCGGCGGGGCTGACCGCACCGGCGCGCCGCTGCCGCTGAAGCAGGCGCATCTGGCCGATGCGCTGGGCCTTTCCGTGGAGCACGCCAACCGCGCGCTGGCGGCACTGCGGCGCGACGGCGTGGCCTCCTTCCAGAAGGGCCGGCTCGATATCCTGGATCGCACCGCGATGGAGGACCTCGCCGGCTGGTCCACCACCCCGGCACAGCCTGTGCTCACCCGCATCGGCGCCTGAGGGGGAGGGGGGAACAGCCCCCTTGCGGAGCCGCATCATTCGGGCCAGCCTTCGCTGCAATGCGGAAAGGCGCAGCCCGAGGCTGCGCCGAACCCTGGATAAATTAGACGATTTGCGTTAGTGGTTGCCTGAATCCTGCGGACGTTCTGCGTTCATTATAGCCGACGGAGCTTCAGACCATGCGCCTCTCCCGCCGCCATCTGCTGCTGTCCGGCGCCGGCCTCGCCGCCATGGCCGGCGGCCTGCCCCTTGGCCTGCCTGGCCCCGCCCTTGCCCAGGAGCCCCGCCGCGGCGGTGTGCTGACGGTGCATGTCGGCTCGGAGCAGCGCATCCTGAACCCGGCGCTGCGGGCCTCCACCGGCGTCTACATCATCACCAGCAAGATCATCGAGCCGCTGGTCGATCTGGGCGAGGGCGGCAAGATCGTGCCGGTGCTGGCCACCGCGTGGGAGTCGACGCCGGACGGCAAGACCATCACCTTCCGGCTGCGCGAGGGCGTGCAGTGGCATGACGGCAAGCCCTTCACCAGCGCCGACGTGCAGTACAGCGCCATGGAGCTGTGGAAGAAGCACCTGAACTACGGCACCACCCTGCAGCTCTACCTGGATGCCGTGGAGACGCCGGACGCGCACACCGCGGTGTTCCGCTACTCCCGCCCGATGCCGCTGGACCTGCTGCTGCGCGCCTCCTGCGACCTCGGCTACGTGGTGCCGAAGCACGTCTTCGAGGGCAGCAACGTGCTGGAGAACCCGGCCAACACGGCGCCGATCGGCACCGGCCCCTTCAAGTTCGTCGAGTACCAGCGCGGCCAGTACGTCATCGCCGAGCGCAACCCGAACTACTGGCGCCAGGGCTTCCCCTATCTCGATCGCGTGGTGTGGCGCTTCATCACCGACCGCTCGGCGGCCACCGCCGCGCTGGAGACGGGGGCGGTGCAGCTCTCCGCCTACAACGGCCTGCCGCTGGCCGATCTCGACCGGCTGCGCCAGGATGACCGTTTCGAGGTCTCGACGCGCGGCGTGGAAGGCAATGTCTTCAACAACACGCTGGAGTTCAACACGCGCCGCAAGGAACTCTCCGACAAGCGCGTGCGTCAGGCCATTGCCCACGCCATCGACGTGGATTTCTTCCTGGAGAATTTCCTCTACGGCCTGGGCAAGCGGGCGACGGGGCCGATTCCCTCCACCTCGAAGGAATTCTTCCCCAACAACCCGGTGCCCTACCCCTACGACAAGGCGCGCGCCGAGAAGCTGCTGGACGAAGCCGGCTTCAAGCGCGGCGCGGGCGGCGTCCGCTTCTCCTTGCGCATCGTGCCCATCATGAACGGCGAGGACGTGCCCCTGCTGGCCACCTTCATCCAGCAGTCGCTGCAGCAGGTGGGCATCCGCGTCGAGATCGTGCAGCTTGACATCGCCGGCGCCCTCTCGGCCGTCTATCGCGACTGGAACTTCGACCTCGCGACGGGCTGGCACCAGTATCGCGGCGATCCGGCAGTCTCCACCACCGTGTGGTACCGCTCCGGCAGCCCGAAGGGCTCGCCCTGGACCAACCAGTTCGGCTGGCAGTCGGACAAGGTGGACCAGCTCATCGACCAGGCCGCCACGGAGCTGGACCCGGCGAAGCGCAAGGCCCTCTACGCCGAGTTCGTGGCAGAGGTGAATGACGCGCTGCCGGTGTGGATGATGACCGAGCGTCCCTTCTACGCCGCGACAAGCAAGCGGGTGCAGAACCACCACAACGTGCCGCGCTGGGATTCGGGCGACTGGCACGACACCTGGCTGCTGCCCGCCTGACATGCAGATCCTGCTGCTCGCGCTGCGCCGGCTGGCGGCCAGCCTGCCGACCCTGCTGCTGATCCTGGTCGGGCTGTTCCTGTTGCTGCAGCTCGCCCCGGGCGACACGGTGGACGCGCTGATCGCCCAGATGGGCGGCGGCGACCCGGCCATGGCCGAGCAGCTCCGCACCTTCTACGGGCTGGACGCGCCGGTGGTGGTGCAGCTCGGCCGCTACCTGCTGCGGCTGGTGACGCTCGACCTCGGCTTCTCCGCCATCTACGGCAAGCCGGTGGCCGAGGTGATCCTGGAGCGCCTGCCGGTGACGCTGCTGCTGATGGTGAGCGCGCTGAGCTTCGCCTTCGCCGCCGGCATGGCGCTCGGCGTGCTCGCCGCGCGCCGCGTCAACCGCTGGCCGGACACGCTGATCTCGACGCTGGGGCTGGTGTTCTACGCCACCCCCTCCTTCTGGTTCGGCATGATGGGCATCGTGGTCTTCGCCATCCGCCTCGCCTGGCTGCCGGCCGGCGGCTTCGAGCAGATCGGCAGCGGCAACACCGGGCTGACGCGGGTGCTGGACATCGCCTGGCATCTCATCCTGCCGGTGGCGACGCTGGCGCTCACCTACCTCGCCACCTACCTGCGCATCATGCGCGCCTCGATGCTGGAGGTGCTGACGCTGGATTTCGTCCGCACCGCCCGCGCCAAGGGCCTGGGCGAGACGGCGGTGGTGCTGCGCCACGTGCTGCGCAACGCGCTGCTGCCCGGCGTCACGCTGATGGGATTGCAGGCAGGCACCATGCTCGGCGGCTCGGTGGTGGTGGAGAGCGTCTTCGCGCTGCCCGGCCTCGGGCGGCTGGCCTATGAATCGGTGGTGCAGCGGGATGTGAACACCCTGCTGGGCATCGTCTTCGTCTCGGCGCTGCTGGTCATCGCCATCAACTTCATCGTGGACATGCTGTACGCCAAGCTCGATCCACGCATCGCGTCGGGGCGCTGAGGGGATGCTCGGTTTCCTGAAGCGCTACGCGCGCAACCCGGCGGCGGTGGTCGGCCTGCTGCTGGTGCTGGCGGTCATCGGCATGGCGCTCTCCGCCCCCTTTGTCTTCCCGCGCGACCCGCTCTCGCTGGCCGGGCGGCCGCTGCAATGGCCGATGGACAACCCGCGCTTCTGGCTCGGCACCGACAACACGGGGCGGGACATCGCGGCGCAGATCTTCCACGGCGCCCGCGTCTCGCTGCTGATCGGGCTGGTCGCCACGGTCATCGCCATCGCCATCGGCATCGTCATCGGCGCCATCTCGGGCTTCTACGGCGGCTGGGTGGACGACGTGCTGATGCGCGTCACCGAGGCGTTCCAGACCCTGCCCAACTTCATCCTGCTGCTGGTGCTGGTGGCGGTGTTCGGCTCGGACATCACCTTCGTCACCATCGCCATCGGCATCGTCTCCTGGCCGCCCTCGGCGCGGCTGACGCGGGCCGAGTTCCTGACACTCCGCAACCGCGAGTTCGTGCAGGCCTGCCGCGTGCTGGGAATGCGCGACGCGCAGATCATCTTCCGCGAGATCCTGCCCAACGCGCTGCCGCCGGTCATCGTCTATGCCAGCGTCATCATGGCGGTGGCCATCCTGCTGGAGAGCGCGCTGGCCTTCCTCAACCTCTCCGACCCCAACGTGCCGAGTTGGGGCAACCTGATCGGCGCCGGGCGCGGCGTGCTGCGCGTGCAGTGGTATGTCTCGGCCATTCCGGGCGTGGTGATCCTGCTCACCGTGCTCGGCGTCTCGCTGGTCGGCCAGGGGCTGAACGACGCGCTGAACCCGAGGCTGAAGGGCCGATGAGCGACAACACTCTGCTCTCGATCGAGGGCCTGACCGTCGCGCTGCCCAAGGGCGCCGACCGCCCGCATGCGCTGGAGGATGTCTCGCTCCGCCTCGCGCCCAACGAGATCCTCTGCGTGGTGGGGGAGAGCGGCTCCGGCAAGTCGCTCACCGCCGGCGCGGTGATGGGGCTGCTGCCCGAGGGGGTGCGCGCCACGGCGGGGCGCATCCTGTTCGAGGGGCGGGACCTGCTGACCCTGCCGCCGGCCGAGATGCGCCGGCTGCGCGGCGCGCGCATCGGCATGGTGTTCCAGGAGCCGATGACGGCGCTGAACCCGCTGCGCCGCATCGGCAGCCAGATCGCCGAGATGTTCCGCATCCACACCCGGCTCTCCGGCGCCGAGATCGACCGGCGCGTGCTGGCGCTGCTGGCGGATGTGCGCATCCCCGACCCTGAGGGCGCCGCGCGTGCCTATCCGCACGAGCTCTCGGGCGGCCAGCGGCAGCGCGCCATGATCGCCATGGCCCTTGCCCTGGAGCCGAAGCTGCTCATCTGCGACGAGCCGACCACCGCGCTCGACGTGACGACCCAGGCGCAGATCCTGCACCTGATCCGCGACATGCAGCGCCGCACCGGCACCGCCGTGCTGTTCATCACCCATGATTTCGGCGTGGTGGCCGACATCGCCGACCGCGTGGCGGTGATGCGCCGCGGCCTGCTGGTGGAGCAGGGGCCGGCGGCCGAGGTGCTGAACCGCCCCCAGCACCCTTATACCCGCGCTCTCGTCGCCGCCGTGCCGCCGCTGGCGCCGCCGCCGGCGCAGCCCGTCTCGGCCGAGGCGGTGCTGGAGATCGACCACGTCTCCAAGACCTACCGCAAGGGCGGCTGGCTGAAGCGCAACCGGCGCGTCACCCACGCGGTGAAGGATGTCTCCCTCAGCCTGCCGCGTGGTGGCACGCTGGGCATCGTGGGCGAGAGCGGCTCGGGCAAGTCCACGCTGGCCCGCTGCATCGTCCGGCTGCTGGACCCGGATGGCGGCGCGATCCGGCTGGAGGGGAAGGACCGCCTGGCCCTCTCGCGGGAGGAACTCCGCAAGGCCGCGCCGCAGGTGCAGATGGTGTTCCAGGACCCCTATGCCAGCCTCAACCCGCGCCGCCGGGTGGGCGAGCTGGTGGCGCAGGGGCCCATCATCCACGGCACGCCGAAGGCCGAGGCCTATGAGCGGGCGCGCGAGCTGTTCGCCCTGGTGGGGCTCGACCCCGCGGCGCTGGACCGCTTCCCGCACGAATTCTCGGGCGGCCAGCGGCAGCGCATCGGGCTGGCCCGGGCGCTCGCCATGCGGCCGCGCGTGCTGGTGGCGGACGAGCCGGTTTCGGCGCTCGACGTTTCCGTCCAGGCCCAGGTGCTCAAGCTGCTGGCCCGGCTGCGCGTGCAGCTCGGCCTCTCCATCGTCTTCATCACCCACGACCTGCGCGTGGCGGCGCAGCTCTGCGACCATGTGGCGGTGATGCGCGAGGGCGAGGTGGTGGAGAACGGCACCGTCGCGGAGGTCTTCGCCCGGCCGTCGCACGAGTACACGCGGGCGCTGATGGCGGCCATTCCGGGGCAGGGGTGGACGCCGCCCGTCGCCTTCGGGAGCGAGGAACCCGTCTGACGGGACAAGGCCAGGGGAAGGAATTCCCCCGCCAACATATATGTTGGCGCCCATCTTCTTTCTGTCTGGCTGCCGCAGGCTTCGCCAGAGAGTGCGCGCGGGAGAGGCAGGCGCGGGCCGCCCAACCCGATTAAAAGCCGAAGACGGCTTTTCACCACCGCTGAAGCGGTGAACACTCCCCGGCCGCCACGGACCGGGAGAGTTTGGACTGATGCCTTCTGCTCGTTTGGCCTCCGACATCGGAGGAACCTTCACGGATCTCGCGCTGGAGCGCGGCGGGGAGCGCTGGACCGCGAAGGTGCTCACCACCCCGCACGCGCCGGAGCTGGGCGTGCTGGAAGGCATCCGCGTGGTGCTGGACAAGGCCGGGATCCAGCCCGCCGACGTGGCGCTGTTCATCCACGGCACGACCCTCGCCACCAACGCCGTCATCGAGCGCAAGGGCGCGCGGACGGCGCTGCTCACCACCGAGGGGTTCCGCGACGTGCTCGCCCTCGGCAACGAATCCCGCTACGACCAGTACGACCTGAACATCGCCCTGCCGGAGCCGCTGGTGCCGCGCCGCTGGCGCCTGCCCGTGCCGGAGCGGCTGGACAACGAAGGCAAGGTCCTGCTGCCGCTGGACGAGGCGGCGCTGCGCGGGCGGATCGCCTTCATGAAGGCGGAGGGCATCGAGAGCGTCGCCATCGGCTTCCTGCACGCCTTCGTCAACCCGGCGCATGAGCGCCGCGCCGCCGAGATCCTGGCCGAGGAATGGCCGGAGGTGCGGGTCTCCCTCTCCTCCGAGGTCTCGCCCGAGATGCGGGAGTGGGAGCGCTTCTCCACCACCGTCGCCAACGCCTATGTGCAGCCGCTGATGGCCAGCTATCTCGGCCGTCTGCAACAGGGGTTGGCCGAGGGCGGCTTCGCCTGCCCCTTCTTCATGATGCTCTCCGGCGGTGGCCTGACCACGGTGGAGACGGCGGCGCGCTTCCCCATCCGTCTCGTGGAATCCGGCCCGGCCGGCGGCGCCATCTTCTCCGCCTATGTCGCGCGCCAGCGCGGGCTGGAGAAGGTGCTCTCCTTCGACATGGGCGGCACCACCGCCAAGGTCTGCCTGATCGACAACTTCCAGCCCCAGGCCAGCCGCACCTTCGAGGTGGCGCGCGTCGGCCGCTTCAAGAAGGGCTCGGGCCTGCCGCTGCGCATCCCGGTCATCGAGATGGTGGAGATCGGCGCCGGCGGCGGATCGCTGGCGCAGGTGGACAGCCTCGGCCGCATCCAGGTGGGGCCGGAGAGCGCCGGCGCTTCCCCGGGCCCGGCCTGCTACGGCCGCGGCGGCAGCCACCCGGCGGTGACGGATGCCAACCTGGCCCTGGGCCGCTACGAGCCGGCGCTGTTCGCCGGCGGGCAGTTCCCGTTGCAGGTGCCGCCGGCGCTGGCTGCGCTGGAGGCGCATGTCGGCGGCAAGCTCGGCCTCTCGCCCGAGATGGCGGCGCTCGGCGTGGTCGAGATGGTCGACGAGAACATGGCCAACGCCGCCCGTGTCCATGCCATCGAGAGCGGCAAGGGCTATGAGGGGCGCGCCATCATCGCCTTCGGCGGCGGCGGGCCGGTGCATGGCTACCGCGTGGCGGAGAAGATCGGCGTGACGCGGATGCTGGTGCCCTCGGGCGCTGGCGTCGGCAGCGCCATCGGCTTCCTGCGCGCGCCGGTCGGCTACGAGGTGGTGAAGAGCCTCTACCAGCGCTTCCGCAGCTTCGACGTGGCGGCGGTGAACGGGCTGCTCAACGCAATGTCGGCCGAGGCGCGCGGCGTGGTGGCGCAGGGCAGCTTCGGCGCGGCGCTCTCCGAGACGCGCATCGCCTATATGCGCTATGTCGGCCAGGGCCACGAGATCTCGGTGGCGCTGCCGGCGCGCGACCTGACGGAGGCCGATGTCGCCGCCATCCGTGCCGAGTACGATGCCGAGTATTCCCGCTTCTACGACCGCCCCGTGCCGGGCAGCGACGTGGAGATCCTCTCCTTCGCCGTGACGGTGGCCACCGTGCTGCCCGAGGTGGCGCCCGCCGGCGCGGTGGCCGGGGCGGCGGCACCCGCCCCCATCCGCACCCAGGCGGTGCGCGACACCACCGATGGCACCGTCTCCGACTGGGCCGTGTATGACCGCGAGCATCTGGTGCCCGGCGCCACGCTGCCCGGCCCCTGCATCGTCGCCGAGGCGGAGACCAGCACCCTGGTCGGCCCCGGCTGGACCTGCCGCATGGATGCCCTCGGATACCTGGAACTGACCAAGGAGGCCGCGTGACATGGACGCGCAACCGATGAACGCCCTCGAGAAGATCCAGCGCCAGATCCAGTGGAACCGCCTGATCGCGGTGGTGGAGGAGCAGGCGCAAACCATGATCCGCACTGCCTTCAGCACCACGGTGCGCGAGGCGGGCGACCTCTCCGCCGGTATCTTCGACCTCAAGGGCCGGATGCTGGCCCAGGCCGTGACCGGCACGCCGGGCCATGTGAACTCGATGATGGAATCGGTCGGCCACTTCCTGGCCAAGTTCCCGGCCGAGACGATGAAGCCCGGCGACCACTACATCACCAACGACCCCTGGCTCGGCACCGGCCACCTGCACGACCTCACCGTCGTCTCGCCCGCCTTCCGCAACGGCAAGATCGTCGGCCTCTTCGCCAACACCGCGCATGTCATCGACGTGGGCGGCCTCGGCATGGGGCCGGAGGGGCGCAGCGTCTTCGAGGAGGGGATGTACATCCCCATCGTCAAGTGCTTCGACCAGGGGCGCGCCAACGAGACCTTCTTCGACTTCATCCGCGCGGGCTCCCGCACGCCGGTCGAGCTGGAGGGCGACGTCTATTCCCTCTGCGCCTGCAACGATGCCGGCATCAAGCGCCTGGTCGAGATGCTCGACGAGTTCGGCATGGACAGCATCGACCCGCTGGCCGAGTACATTTTTGACAGTTCGCTGGCCGCCACCATCGCCGAGATCGCCAAGCTGCCGCGCGGCACCTACGCCGCCAGCATCCGCAGCGACGGCTACGAGGCGCCCGTCACGCTGAAGGCGTCGATGACGCTGCACGAGGACCACATCACGGTGGACTTCGCCGGCACCTCGGGCCTCTCGGGGCGCGGCATCAACGTGCCGGCGCCCTATTGCCGGGCCTATTCCTGCTTCGGCATCAAATGCGTGGTGGCGCCGGAGATCCCGAACAACTGGGCCTCGCTCGCGCCCTTCCGCATGGAGATCCCGGAGGGCTGCATCCTCAACGCGCCGCGGCCCTTCCCGGTCAGCGTGCGGCACGTGGTGGGGCAGCTCCTGCCGGACCTGATGATGGGCTGCCTGCACCAGGCGGTGCCGGACCGCGTGACGGCCGAGGGCTCCTCCTGCCTGTGGAACCCGCCGCTGCGCGGTGGCGCCCAGGTCTCGGGCGGCGAGGCCGAGCTGCCGGATTTCGAGGTCATCACCTTCAACTCTGGCGGCACGGGCGCCCGCCCGGCGCGGGACGGGCTGGACGGCACCGCCTTCCCCTCCGGCGTGCGCACCATGCCGGTGGAAGCCACCGAGAACGTGGCGCCCGTGGTGTTCTGGAAGAAGGAGCTGCGGCCGGATTCCGCCGGGCCGGGCCGCACCCGCGGCGGCTTCGGCCAGATCATGGAAATCGGCACCAAGGGCGAGGCGGAGTTCGCGGTGAACGCCATTTTCGACCGCGTGGCCAATGCCCCGCGCGGCCGCGATGGCGGCGGCGACGGCGCGGCGGGCTGGGTCGGGCTGGATGACGGCACGCTGCTGCGCACCAAGGGCTTCCAGGTCATCCCCAAGGGGCGGCGGCTGCTGCTGAAGCTGCCCGGCGGCGGCGGCATGGGCGACCCCGCCACGCGCGACCCGGCGCTGGTGGCGCGGGACATCGCCGACGGGCTGGTGACGGCCGAGGATTGATGCTCCAGGGGGCGGCGCCCCCTGGAACTCGCGGCCCTCAGCGGCGGCGCGGCATCATCGAGGCCATCACGGCCAGCGCCGCCACGCCGAGGCCGACGCAGAGCACCGGGTTGCGCGCCAGCGCCATCTGCACGCTGCGCGTCAGCGTCTCGCCGCCGAACGGCCCGTGCACGGGCGAGGCGCGGAAGGAGGGGCGGTGCAGCGTCTCGTCCCGCTGCGCGGCGATGCGGTCGGAATGCGTCACCTGGGTGGCGGTGGTGCCGAAATGGCCGAGCAGCCAGTCCAGCGCTCCCGGCATCACGGCATTGGCCACGCCGAAGGCGGCGGTCTGCCCGCCCACCCGCACCGAGCGGCGGTTCTGCGTCACCGCCAGGTGGATCGCCTCCGCGCTCAGCTCCGGCGCGTAGACCGGCGGCGGCGGGCGCGGCACGCCCCCTTCCGGCAGGTGCGAGGCGGCATGGCTGAAGAAGGGCGTGTTGGTCGAGGGCGGGTGCACGATGCCCATCTGCACCGCGCTGCGCGCCTCGATCAGCTCCGCCCGCAGCGCCTCGGTGAAGCCGGCCACGGCGTGCTTTGCGGCGGAATAGGCGGACTGCATCGGCACCGCCCGCAGCGCCACGGCCGAGCCGACATTGACGATGTTGCCGTGGTTGCGCGGCAGCATCCGCCGCAGCGCCACACGCGTGCCGTTCACCACGCCGAGATAGGTGACGCGCGTCACCCGCTCGTAATCCGCCTCGGGCAGGTCCATGAAGCGGCCATAGGCGCTGACGCCAGCGCAGTTCACCCAGGCGTCGATCGGGCCCAGCTCCGCCTCGATGGCGGCCGCGGCCTGCTCCAGCGCCGCCGGGTCGGACACGTCGGCCTCGGCGATGGCGGTGCGGGCGCCACCCTGGCGCACCTCCTCCTGGGCGGATTCCAGCCCGTTGCGGCCGCGGGCGATCAGCCCGACATCCCAGCCCTGCCGCGCGAACAGCGCCGCCGTGCAACGGCCGATGCCAGAGGAGCCGCCGGTGATGACCAGCACGGGGCGGTGTCGGGTTTCAGACATGCAGGAAGCCTCCGGATGATGCGAGCGGGTGCCGGCCGGTCGCCGGCCATGCCCCACCTACCGGCGGAGCCACGGGGGGTTCCCGCGCACCGGGATTTCCACCGCCCGCCCTCTCTAAGCCGCGCCGCCCCTTCCTGGTTGCTCCCTTCCGGTTGCCGGCGCCCCAACTCCGCGCCCCAACTCCGCGCCCCAACTCCGCGCGCCAGCTCCGCGCATTGGCGCCGCCGCGTTCTTCGGCGAGGATCGGGCGCGCCACACCTGACCGGGAATCCTCCTGCCATGACCCTGCTCGACTCGCTCCGTGGCCGGCTCGCCCTGCCGGTGATCGGCTCGCCGCTGTTCATCATCTCCGTGCCGGATCTGGTGGTCGCCCAGTGCTGCGCCGGGGTGGTGGGCAGCATGCCCTCGCTGAACGCAAGGCCGCTCTCGCAGCTCGACGAATGGCTGGCCGAGATCCGCGAGCGGCTGGACGCGCACGACGCCGCCCACCCTGGGGCGCCGGCCGCGCCCTTCGCCATCAACCTCATCGTCCACCGCTCGAACGACCGGCTGGAGCAGGACCTGGCGCTGTGCGCGCGCCACCGCGTGCCGCTGATCATCACCTCGCTCGGCGCCCGGCGCGAGGTGAACGAGGCCGTCCACGCCTATGGCGGGCATGTGATGCACGACGTCATCAATCAGCGCTTCGCCCACAGCGCCATCGACAAGGGCGCCGACGGGCTGATCCTGGTGGCCGCCGGCGCCGGCGGCCATGCCGGCAGCCTCTCCCCCTTCGCGCTGGTGCAGGAGACGCGCGCCTGGTTCGACGGCCCCATCGCCCTCTCGGGCGCCATCGCCAGCGGGCGGTCGATCCTGGCGGCGCAGGCCATGGGGGCGGATTTCGCCTATATCGGCAGCGCCTTCATCGCCACCGAGGAGGCGCGGGCGGCCGAGGCCTACAAGCGCATGATCGTCGAGGGCAGCGCCGGCGACATCGTCTACAGCAACCTCTTCACCGGCGTGCACGGCAACTACCTGCGCGGCTCGATCGCCAATGCCGGGCTGGACCCGGACGAT
Source organism: Roseomonas sp. TS2 (assembly GCF_058833935.1). Taxonomy (NCBI): domain Bacteria; kingdom Pseudomonadati; phylum Pseudomonadota; class Alphaproteobacteria; order Acetobacterales; family Roseomonadaceae; genus Roseomonas; species Roseomonas sp. TS2. The sequence goes on from NZ_JCACVY010000045.1 coordinate 25,501, forward strand.
CTCCCCGTCTCCGACCCCTCGCGCATGGATTTCTCCTCCGACCGCAAAAAGGCCTGGAAGGACATCTGGGGCTCGGGGCAGGGGATCGGCGCCGTCACCGCCGTGGAGCCGGCCGCGGCGCTGGTCGGCCGGCTGCGGCGGGAATACGAGGCGGCGCGGGCGGCGCTGGGCGCCGGCTCCGCGCTGCTGCGGCCGGGCTGAGGGCGCCGCTCAGCCGGTGGCGCTCAGCCGGGCGCCGAATCCCGCGCCAGGGCGACGGAGAGCCGGAGGCCGCGCAGCAGGAGCGCGTCCTCCGCCGGCGCCTCGGCCGGCAGCAGCAGGACGGGGGAGGATTCCCCCATCTGCGCCAGCATCTCCGGCAGCGCCACGGCGGCGGCCAAGCCGCGCAGCGCGCGGGCCGCGGCCGCCTCCGGCACGGGATGGCCGCCGAAGGCCAGCGCCGTGTCGCCCGCCGGCTCCGGCACCGCCGCCGCTCCGGCGGCGAGGCTGA
>NZ_JCACVY010000046.1:0-25869 GCF_058833935.1 Roseomonas sp. TS2
AACCCAAATCGGCCGCCAGCAGCGGGCCGATGCGGGTCGGCCAGTTCATCCAGGCGTCGCGCGCCTGACGGGTCGTCTTGAAGAGCACGGTCTGAGCCACGGCGAGCTCCACCAGGGCGTTCGCCGCCTGCTGGGCGGCCAGCACCTGCTTGAGTGCCAGGGCGGCCTGCTTGGCGCGTTCCGAGACGGCGAGCGTGGGCGTCCGGCCGCCAAGCACCTGGCGGGCGAACTCGTCCAGGTCGAGATCCTCGTCGTCGCCGTCCTCCGGCTCCTCCGGGCGGCGCTGGCGCCGGAGCGCGCCGCCGTGCGGCTGCTCTTCCCGCTCCTCGAGGACGGCGGCCGGTGCGGACACCGGGGCGCGGACAGTGCGGACAGGAGGTGCGGACATGTCCGCAGTGTCCGCAGGGGTGTCCGCACCCTTGTCCGCATGCCGATTGGCCTTGCGCCAGCCGCTGCCGACCAGCGCCGGGTCCAGCGACCCATCGGGCAAAGTGCCGAGGAATCCGCCATTTATGGCGCGCCGGACCAGCTTGTCGTTGCAGCCCTCGCGACGGGCGAACTCGCGGATGGAGATCCCTGCGGACAGGGGTGCGGACACTGCGGACAAGATTTTGCACCCTTCAGCTGGGGTTGGAGCGCGGGGTGAAATGGCCCGCGCCCCACCCCCCTCCAGGAAGGACCCAAGAAGGGGGGTGGGGGGGAGGCCGGCGGAGGCGAGGCCGGGATGCTCAGCGCCGCGCCGTGGCCAGGGCCTTGGCGAGCGATCGGCGGAAGGCCACGGGGAGAACCGAGGCGGCCACCTTCGTGACCCGCCGCTTGAAGCCGAAGCGGGGCTTGTAGGTCGCCTTGGTGACGTAGAAGGCCAGCAGCTTCAGCTTGCCCTTCGACCGCTGGTACAGGCCGGCTACCCCGTCGATGACCGCGCTCGACACGCCCTTGCGGGCCTTCGCCGCGGCGAAGGCGCCACGCGCCGTGTTGCCGTACTGGTTGGTGCGGATGGCGCGCGGCAGCACGATGGCGCGCTTCTCCGGCGTGCGGGTGCCGCCCGTCTCCTGCACCTCCAGGTACTCGGCCTGCCGGTCCTTCACGAAGACCCGCGCCTGCAGCCGACCCTTGGTCGCCCGCGCCACGCCGATGGCGTTCATGGTGAAGGGCGTCGGTCGGTCGAAGATGCGCGGCAGCTCCTTCCGCACCGAGTTGGCCGCCACCTTGGCGCTGTCGTTCAGCGCTGTCGCGGCGGCGAAGGGCACTTGGCGCTTGGCCAGATCGTCGAGCCGCCGCGTGAGCGGCCGCAGGTCGGCCTGCACATCGAACATGCTCAGCGCCCCGCGCTGTTGGGCGGGTCGGCCTCGACCAGCACGCCGGAGTGCAGCAGGTGGTTGACGGTGCGGATGTCCGCTCGCCGGTGCCAGCCCGGCCCCAGGTAGCAGCGGGTGCCGGGCGGGCGGCCGAGGAAGCCGGTCTGGCTTTCGTCCGGCACGGCCTGGACCTCCTCGCCATCCGGCGTCCGGTAGCGGCCCTGCGCGAAGCGGTGCCATCCCCAGCTGCTCACCGCCGCCCGGTCGGCGAGGCCGAGGCTGCCCGCGATCAGCAGCGCCGGCGGGCGAGGCTGCGTCGCGGCCGACATCAGCGCACCGTCAGCGTAGAGTAGGCGCCCTGCCCGGCCTTCCCGGGCATGCGCTGGCCGACCATCTCCTCGGTGATCACCGGCCCCGGCGTGGCAGGGATGGCGGCGAAGTCGGCCTTGATGAGCATGTGCTTGCCGACCAGCACCACGGGGTTGTCGCCCATGGCCTCCAGCAGCACCGGCTTCAGCTCCTTCAGCCGCTTCTCCAGGCGGTTCTTCTCGGGTGCGCCGAGCGCGTACTCCTCGACCAGGGCGGCGAGCTTCTTGTCCTTCAGCACCGGGTAGTTGGTGGTGCTCGGCCGAGCCGCCGCGGCGGCCGGCGCATCCGGCGCGGGCTTGCGGCTGCGGGCTTTGGCGGGAGCGGCGGAGTCAGCCGGCTTGCGGGGCATCGGGGGAAGTCCTCCTCAGGATGCGCGCCACCTGCACGGGGTGCCAGACGTCACCACCGGCCGGTGTGCGGATGCCGCGCGCGGTCAGCGCCTCGGCGATCTGGGTGTGGTTGGTGCAGCCCGCGCGCTGCGCCGCCTGGATGGCTGGCAGCACATCCCGGGCATGCTGCTCGGCACGGGCGATGCGGATCCCGGTGGCCTGGCGCGCGGCCGTGCCGTCGCCAGTGCGGAGCCGGGGATTGCCGAGCCGGATGCCGCGCGCCTTTGCCGCCTGCAGGGCGGCCTTGGTGCGTGCGGAGATCATCTCGCGCTCATGCTCGGCGACGGCGGCGAGGATGTGGATGGTCAGGCGGGAAGCATGGGGGTTGTCGCAGGCGACGAACTCGATGCCCGCCTCCATGAGGTTGGAGACGAACGCCACGTTGCGGGCCAGGCGGTCGAGCTTGGCGATGACCAGGGTGGCGCGGCGGGAGCGGCAGGCCGCGATGGCCGCCGCGATCTGCGGCCGGTCGTTCTTCTTTCCGCTCTCCACCTCCCGGAACACATCCAGGATGCGGCCGCCGGCCGCGCGCACATGGCGCTCAACCGCCTCTTGCTGGGCCTCCAGGCCGAGGCCGCTGGCGCCCTGCTTGTCGGTCGAAACGCGGTAGTACGCGATGAACCCTGGCACGCCGCCCCCGCCTCCCAGCCTCTTCAGCGGGGTTTTGCGGGCCATTCTGGGAGCCGATCATGGGTCGGTGGGGGTGAACACTTCCAAACGGACGTTTGACGAAATGTGCAGGCTACTTCGTCAACGCCGAAAGTAAGAGGCTACTTGCTCGCCTGAGGCTTGCCGCAGCACAAGGCCAGGAAGCCGGCCAAGTCTTCCCGGCTACAGGACAGCTTGCCTGCGGCTTCATCCAGCTCTGCGGGAGTGATTCTCTCGCATTCGGCCTCTGAGCGACACTGGTCGGCCAACTGCAGTATCCGCGTCCACCCACTGCTCTTTTGGAGACTGGAGGTAGCGAGCTGGCGGTTCACCCAATCGGTGAGAAAGGCTTCAGGAGCACGGACCATATGGATCCAGTAAGCCTGCTCTGCAGCCTGCTGTCACCACCATCTGTTTCAAGGGCTGACGGACGTTGCCACCGTTGGTACAGCCGCGCCCATTTCATGGGGCGGCTGCGCCGGCGGCGGCAGAGCCTCGTCATCGGCGAGCGGCCACATGCTGGTGACGCGCAGCGCGGCGCACTGCGGGTGGTTCACCCCACAGATCCGGTGCGGCTGGTCGCGCTTGGCCGGGCAGATGCAGGCATAGGGCGTGGTCATGCGAGCACGCCCAGCGCCACGATGCCCTTCTGCCGGAGCGGAAAGGCCAAGCGCTCCATGGCCTCACCCCAGAGCCGGGCCTCGCCATGGTCGCGCTTCGGATCCGGCGTCGCCTGGCGCTCGCCCCAGATGCGCAGCACACGGGCGTGCGCCAGGTCGATGCGGCGCTGGCGGTAGAGCCGGTCGAGGCATTTCACCACGTCATCCGGCTCGCAGGGGCGCGCGGTCCGTCCGGGCTGGAGGCACAGGCCCGCACCGCCACGGCGCGCGATCAGCGCGGCCATGGTCCAGAGCCAGGCATCCTCAACAGTGTTGAACGGCCGCGCGCCCCCATCCGCGCCCTTGCCAGGCGTGTCGGTGAGGTTCATCGGAAGGCTTTCTGCGGGGGGAGACGCGCCTCAGCGCGCGGGCAACAAAAAACCCGGACCCCTTCCGGGCTCCGGGCGCACCTCTAGCGGCAGCGGGTTGAACCTCGCAAAACCGTGAGCGGCTGTCAAGCACGATGTCAGGGCAGGCCCATATGGGCCGCCAGGTAGTCGAGGGCGGCCGGTACCGACGCCATGGCCGGGTGCGGTTCGTGCTGGATCACCAGAGCCCGCACGGCATCGGCAGGACGCGTGCCACAGTCCCGCTGGATCAGCTCCATCCAGGCCTGGTACTGTCGCCAGGCTGTGCGAGCCGCTCGCTCCTGATCGCCCGTCAGCTCCTGCCCCACCGCCCGGCCGCCAGAGCCCCAGCCCTTCGGCAGGGCCAGCGCCGGCAGCGCGTCGCGCCAGTATTGCCGCAGCCACCCGGCGGCTTCCTCCTGGCGCTCGGTGAGCCCCAGCGCCACCAGCGGATCATGATCGGCTGTCGCCAGGGCACTCGATCCTGGCACCCCAGAGTGGCAGATCGGCCGGGCGCGCATGGCCGCGCCATCCGCACCCCGGTCGCTCTGCAGGATGCCCACCCGAGCAGCCGCGCGCTCCTGCGCGGCTCGCCGGTCATGGGCACTCAGGGCAGCAACGCGCGTCGCCTCGGCGCGCTGCACATCCCGGCGCTGCGCGGCCAGCTCCTGGCCCACCAGCAGCCCTGCCCGCTCGCGGAATCGCCGCGCCTGACCGGGGTCAGGCACGTCCACCCCCGGCGCGACGGCGCGGCGATGGCTGGTAGGCAGGATCGAGCCCGGCTCGGGCGCTGCCGGCGGCTCCGCCAGCAGCTCGCCCTGCACACGCGCCCAGATGCGCGAGACCCGCCGAGCCCAGAGCCGGGCGGGGAACTGACCGTCGGCGCAGTTGGAGCGCCGAACGCGGCCCGCCGAAGCGGGCGAGGATCCCTGCGCGAAGGGCGGCAGGGCGACAGACAGATGCGACACACGGACCTCTGGCGGCGGACCCCCGACCGGCGCCAAGACGAAGTGCTATCACGGGTGCGTGATCACGAGTAGCAAGATTTGCGTTAAACGCAATTTCCGCGTGCAGTTTTTTGGCCGAGAGCGCGGAAAGGGCGAGATGGATCATGCTGCGGCCGCCATCTGCGCGCCCAGCAGGCGCTGCGCGACCTGCCAGGCCGGCAGGTCGTGGGCCCGCATGAAGCCCTCCATGCGCAAGCGCTCCTGGTGCTCGGCCGAGACGCCGGCCCGAACGACCTGCACGTAGCGCTCCACCCGCTCGCGCTGCTGCGGCAGCAGCCCATCGTCATCGCGGATCAGCGGCATGGGCTCCTCGGCCGCGTTCAGTCCGGAGCTTCCCTCCTTGGCCCGCTTCATCCGGGCGTCGATGGCGCGGAAGATCCAGCTCACCGCGTCACGCCTCGGCTCCTCCAGAGCCTCCTCCAGCACCCCCAGCACCAGGGCGCAGTCGTCTCTCGCGGCCTGAACGAACTTCCCCAGCAGGGCCTTCGCGGAACGATGCGGCTTGCCCGTCAGCCGCTTCAGCAGCTCCAGCCCCTCGGTGTCGATTTCCTCCCGAACATCTCTGCCCGCTTCCGGCACGGCCGGCGCAGCCGGCGGCGTTCCTGAGCGAAGCGAAGGAACGGAATCTCCTCCCCTCCCTCCTTCCTCCTCCATCGGCCCTGACAATCGCCGACTGGTCGGCGACCGGTCGCCGACAGGTAGCCGACCGTCCGGCGACGCCTTCTGCGAGGCGCGGCGAGCGGTCGCTGCCATGTCGCCGTCGCCGTCATCGCCGCCCATGGGAGGCAGAGGCTTCTCGGAGCAGGTGTGGCTGTTGGATGGAAGATCGACGTAGCGGGCCACCTCGTCCGTGATGGGATGCACGGCCTTCGGCTTCTCAGGGCGCTGGAAGCGGCGAAAGTTGCGGATCGCGCCAAAGCTCTTCCCGTCGACTTCGTAGCGCATCAGCATGCCGGCGTTGCGCAGCTCCTCCAGCAGCTCGGCAGCGTCGCAGGCATCTGCGGGAAGGATGCGCATCTTCAGCGTGAGGACCTTCCAGGCGAACACGCCCTGGTCGTCGGCTTCGGTCCATAGGCCGATGACGAAGAGCCGTGCCGCGTGAGAGACAGAAACGAAAGCTTCGTCCGTGAAGAGGCCTGGATGGATGCTACGGATGCGCGCCATGACTAGACCTCCAACGTCTGCAGGGACACGAATCCACCTTCGGCCAGCCGCGCCATGCGCTCGTGCACCGCAGACGCCGGCACGCAGCTGTGCTGCGCAATCTCGGCCAGAGTGGTCGTGTGGGTCGGTTCTTCGGCCGAGAGATCAGAAAGGCTGACGAGCACCGCCAGCAAGCGGTGGTCGATCAGCCGCACTCGCCCGAGTGTGATGCGAGGGTGAATGCCCTGATCTTGGCCTTGGGGGTCGCGATCTGTAGTCATGTCCCGGCATCCATGGAGTTGATCGGAAGCGCCGGCGGTTGCAGCCGCGGCGCTTCATCTGTGGTTTCCGCAATCCACCCGAGGCGAGGCCCATCGGCCGGCGGCGCTGCATCCCAGACCATCCAGGCATAGGGAGTGGCGCCGCCCGTCTCTCGGGCATTCGGGTCATCGCCGCGCCACATCGTCAGGCGCGACGAGAACACCCAGATTCGGTTCGGAGGCCGGACGCGAAACAGCGTCCGGTGCCTGCGCATCCCTTCCAGGAAGGCGAGGCGCAACAGCAGGGCCACCCGCTGTGCTCCGAGCGCCTGCGCATGCAGCAGGAATGGCGCAGCCAGGCTGTAGGGCGGATTGGTGACGATGCTGGCGCTGCCACCACGCATCGTCTGCTCGCGCAGAAAGTCGACGCCGCCTAGGCCCCAGCCGCGCGGCACCAGGTCAGTGCTGTGCGTCTCGTAGCCGGCTGCAATCAGCACGCGCGCCATGGCGCCATCGCCAGCCGCGCACTCCCAGATCGGGCCCGGGAACGTCTCGCGCGCCAGCAGCGCGGCCGTGGCGGCCGGCGGCGTGCGGAACCACTCATGCGGGTCCTGCCGCGCGCCGCGCCGCTCGCGTTTCAGGCGCCCGCCGCCGACCCCACCCGGTAGGCCGTCGACGGCAGGCTGCCGCTCACCATAGGGGCGGGGGACCCCCGGTGAGATCTGGATGGGGGCGCTCATGCCGGCCCCCGGATCTTGCGCTGGGCGCGGTGCCCTTGCAGCGCTGCCAAGATCCGCATTCCCTTGCGCACGACATGCGTGATTTCGCGTTCGAGTGCGGCCTCGTCCGCAGCGCACAGCACGCCATCCGCCAGCCCTTCGGCGAAAGCCTGATGGAACTCGCCGAACTCCTGGCTCAGCTTCGCCACCAGATGCGGCAGGCTTTCGGAGGCGGTCTCGTCCAGGCGCGTCAGGGTGTAGCCGCGGCGCTGCACCAGCAGCTCGGTGATGGGCGACGCTTCGGAGACCTCTTCCAGCCGGTCCAGCACATCGAGCGCGATGAACTGGCAGATATGCGGACTTTGGTAGCCGCTGAGCACCGTTGTGCCGACCCGCGTGCAGGAGGCCGCCGCTGCCAGCCCGCCCACGCGCTCGATCAGCATTCGGGTGCTGGTCTTCAGCGCCAAATCGCCAGTGGAAAGGGGACGCTGCGCCATCATGCGAAAGGCTTTCTATTGGCCACGCTCAGGCTATGAGCGAGAACTGCCAATGACCTATGCCCGGAAGGGTTGTGGCGGCGGGCGCAGCTTGGCCCTGGAGAGGTCGGGCGGGGCATATCGGCCTTCTGGCGGATCTGGGTTTAGGGCTCTGCGCAGGGGGCTGCGCAGGAACAGGCGGATGGATCTCGATGCGGCGACAGTGGGAGACCTGTTCCTGGGTGCGACCATCCTGCTGGCCACGATTGCACTCGCCATCGCGCGGCCATGGCGCAGGCCAAGAGCCACCGATGAGGCAAGCCGCTCTTCCCAGCCTGCCCAGCGCAAACCCACTCCATGTCATTGCTGCTCACCGCCTGAGGGGGAGCCGCCCAGCACGTAGTCGGTGCCGGACCCAGCACCACCACAGCCGGTCGCCAGGTGGCGCACTCATGTGCCAGGGTGATGTAACTGCCAGGCCCCACATCACGCAGCGGCCTCAGCAGAAATCGAAATGGTCGCGGGCGCTAACCTCGCTGCCCGGTCAAGAGCCAGGTCTTGTGGCGTGACAGCGCCTTTTGAGGCATCGGCCACCGCATGCCACTTCCCGTCTGGAACCCCATCCTTGCGCCACGACGCGAGCGTACGGGCGGAAATGCCGACCTCCGCACGGAAGGCGGCAGATCCACCAGCAGCCGCGACAGCTCGGTTCAGGGGCGATTCGACCATGCCTGCAAATATGCAGTTATTCTGCATGGGATCAATCCCGAACTATGCATCCCCAAAAAGGGACACTGAGTGCAGTTTTTCTGCCATGAACAGCAGCGACCATAAGCGCCAAGTGGCCCAGAACCTGACAATCTTGCTCAACGCCGTTGGGTTACCGGATGCGGAAGTCGCTCGCTCAGTTGGCATCAGCAATAGCAAGCTGGGTAATTGGAAACGGGGCGACAACTATCCGGATCCTTTTGTCTTGGTCCTGATCTGCGAGCGCTATGGAGCAACGATGGATTGGTTCTACCGTAGCCGGGTTTACGGAATGCCGGCAGAACTAACAGACCGCATTATTGCCGCCACTCCCAAGGCAGACACCCCGACACGCCGTAGCCGCAAGAAGCCTTCATCATCTCCCTGATTCTTTCTGTCTCGATCATACGCGCTAGAGTTAGCCTTTCCACTTAAAAGAACATTGCGGGAACACTCTAAAGGGGCTTACCTAATCTGCGCAATGCAGAAATTATGCACAAACAGATTGATCGTGTGCAGAATAACTGCATCATTATCTCGCCGATCAGTGAGGAGATGATGCTGTGGCTATGAAGCCCCTGACACCCATCGACGGGTCTATCGTCGACACGCCTGCCACATCCCCTTCTGCGCCGCCTGCCGGCATTCCTGTCGATCTGCTGCGCCCTGCCGCACCAACCCTCCGCGACGCGCTGACCTACATCCGCGTCCAGGCTGAGGCGGCCGCGACCCGCGCCGCTGCGCTCGCGCAAGAGGCGCAGGCCATGCAGGAAATGGCCGAGGCAAACCGTGCTCATGCCCGCCGCCTGGAAGATGTCCTTTTCCTGCTGGGAGAGGCGGCATGAACGCGCTCACGCCGCTCCAGATCGCCTTCCCGCCTGTCCTCGCTCCGCATCCGGATACGCCCGTGCACGCTGTGCTCCAGCAAGCGCTGTCGCTTGCGACGCTCGCCCGCACCGTCGCGCTGCTAGTGCGCGAGGCCTCGCCGCTTCCGGTCGACATGACGCAGCGTCAATTGGCCCTGCTGCTTCACCTGGCCACGATGGAGGGGCCTCACACGGTGCGGGGCTTGGCCAACGCCCTCCGCCTCTCCAAGCCTGCAATCTGCCGGGCGGTCGACGTGCTGAGCGAGGCGGCGCTGGTTGAGCGGAAGCCGGATCTGCGCGACCGCCGCAGCGTACTGCTGGCGCTGACGAGCACGGGCCGCGGGGCGGTGCGCGCCCTGGCGTACCAGCTCTCCACCCCCGACGAAGCATGAACGCCGTGCGTGGACTTTTGCGGCCAGCCGCAGAAGCGGTGCTTGCCCCCTCCCCCATCGCTGACGCGGCCGAGCTGCTCGCGCATCTCCGGGCAGGCGACCTGCTCACCAAATGCCACGGCACCGGCTGGCACCTGGTACGCGCTGATGCCCCCGTGGCCAGCGAGGCGGTGCTGGCCCTGCAACTGGCGGCCGAGGGGCGCCTGATGCCAGCCGGCGACGTTCTGCCGGGCATGGATTCCGGCCTATCGCAGACCTGGGAATGGGAAGACGCCCCTCGTCCAGGCCCGGAGCTGTTCGACGTCTTCGACGTCCGCAACATGCTCAAGCGGGATGTGGCCGCCGCCGGCAGCGCGACGCTGTACGCGGAATCGCGTGCAGCGCCCGGCCAGCGGCCGCTGACACGCTCGCAGATCACGGACGTGACCGGCGGCCACAAGCACCCCACACCTGCCGTGTTGCGGGTAATGGGGCTGACCCAGCGCTACGTCGCGCTGGCCGAGCTGCGGAGGCGCCGGTGACCGACGCGCCCCCTCCCCCGCCGCCGATCCTGCAGGAGGTGCGCCGGCACGCCGAGCGCACCGAGGCGCTGGCCGACTACCGCGAGAGCCGCCTTGGCGGTTTCCGCCAGGATACCGCCGCGGCAGCCGAGATCGCTGCCGAGCGGCGCGTCGCGGCCTGGATACGCCAGCAGCTCCAGCAGCAGGAGGCGCTGCATGACCGGCGCCGGTAAGGCGGGCCTGGTGCCGCCGCGCCAGCAGCGCGCCATCGATCAGGCCGAGCAGCGCCTGGCGGTGCTGATCTGGGCGCGGGGCAAAATGGCCGGCAGCCAGCTCCTGGCCGAGGACGCGCTCGACATGCTGGTGCGCGACGAGGCGCTGCAGCTGGGGAAGCTGAAGGGCCTGCGCCCCCTGATGTCGGAGCGCCAGCCATGATGCCGCCTATCGAGCGCCGCACGAACTGCGACGGCATGTACCGGGCAGTGCGCGAGCGCTGCCCGAATGCCTGCGTGTCCTGGTACCTAACCAGCTCCTTCGCCTACTACCACTGCGACAGTCCCTTCCTCAGCGACGCGCTCTACGACGAGATCTGCCGCGACATCGACGCGCGTTGGGATGAGATCGTGCACCCGCAGAAGCGCCTGGTGCAGCGCGACCAGCTGCGAGCCGGCACCGGCTACTATCTAGCCCTCGAGGTTCTGCCGCTCTCGGTGCGCGCGGCGGCGCGCGTGATGATGCACGAGTTGGGCCTGTCGCCGCCGCCGGCATGGATGATGCAGCCGGTGCCGGTGCAGCCGGCTGATGCCAAGGAGCCGGAGGCGGCAGAGACCTGCCCTGCAGCCGTGCAAGTGGCTGCGCCGCCCATTCTTCCCCTTCTGCCTTCTATGCCACGGCCGGTGCAGTTGGCTTTATTCTGAGGGCGGCGTGGCGCCCTTAGCTCGCCCGCCCTCCTGGTCCGATGAGGCACCGCCGCCAGCAGGCGCCTACTGCGGCTGCTGCGGGCGGCACAATCCTGGCGCTGGCGGCCGCTGGTGGCATGATCTGCGGCCTGCCCGCGACGGTGGCTCGACGGGATGGGCATGCTGGTCCTGCCACCCGCCTGTGCACTTAACGCCCGAGCAGATAGAGACCTCCTTCAAGCGGTAACACGCCTGACATCGACCTTCGATAAAGCATATATTGAATCGTATATATAAACGTGTATACGCTCGTATATATGCATTTGAGGGTAGGATCATGAAAACGCTGGTGATCGCCAGCCAGAAGGGAGGGGTCGGGAAGACGACCTTGACTGGGCACCTGGCGGTCGAGGCCGAGAGGCAGGGTGTCGGTACCGTCGCCATGATGGATACTGACGAGCAGATGAGCCTATCCGGCTGGTTCCGGGTTCGGAAGGCCGAGACGCCAATCCTTGCCCAGCCCATCGAAGGCAACCTCCGCAAGACACTGGACGCCATGCGCAAGGCGGGGGTTGATCTGGTGATCATCGACACCCCACCGGCCATCACGTCATCCATCTCGCTTACGGTGGCCCTGGCGGATCTGGTGATCATCCCCGTCCGGCCGTCACCGCATGATTTGCGGGCCGTAGGACGGACGGTCGACATCGTGGACCAGCATGGCAAACCGATGGTCTTCGTGGTGAACCAGGCAAACCAGCGGGCGCGGATCACTGCTCAAGCCGCTATTGCCCTGAGCCAGCATGGTGCCGTGGCCGACACGATCATCCACTCACGCACCGACTTCGCGGCCTCGATGGCCGATGGCCAAACGGTCCAGGAGATAGACCCGGAGGGCAAGAGCGCTGCCGAGGTGTCCGAGCTCTGGACCTACATCAAGAGCCGCTTCGATAAGAAGGACCGTCGCTGATGAGCCGCAACGACAAGCCCGTGCTGACGGCCGACTTCGTTGTCCGCAAGGATTCCATTCCGCAGCAGGTGAAGCCACCTACTGATGTCGGCCCCGCTCCGCGGGTGGTGACCTCCATGCGCCTGAAGGTGGACGACAACGAATGGCTGCGCGAAATCGGCCATAGCCTCCGCATGACCAAGACCGAGCTGATCGACGAGGCTATCGCCCTACTAAAAGAGCGCCATAAAGGCATATAGATATATATGAGCATATACATAAATATACGTGTATACGTATATTGCGCCGGGAAAAACAAAGGGCTAGACGTTCGGCGTGTATCGAGGAATCATGAACTGGGCCGAGCAATCCCGCTCGGCCAGAAATAGAAAGGGCCGGCACCGCCGAAGCAGAACCGACCCCCTCTTCCAGACAAAGCGGCCGAAGCCACCCCATCCAGACGTTGCACTCTGAAGGTAGGCCTGGGCCGCCAACTTCGCAAGCGTGAGCTTGCGGAATTGGGGAACCTGCGTCCTGCGGGCTGGCAGAAGCCATGCCTGACCTGATGACGCGCGTGGCCAGCCTTGTGGCTGGCACACCGCGCGAGCTGCACCAAAAGCGCCTGGCCGAGGAGTACCTCGCCGGCGGTCTGGACATCGCTGACACCCTGCCGGCGCTGTACGCGCTGCATGCCCGCTGGGATGCCCGCCGGGAGCTGCAGGCGCCGCGGCCGCGCAGCACCCCGCGTGAGCCGCGCTCGACGGGCCGCTACGTGCCCAGCCTGAGCCTGGATCCGGTCACCCACCTGCGCGGCTGCGCGCTCTCGGTACTGCTGCTGGTGCGCTCGCTGGCCGACCAAGCGGGGCGCCTGGTCACCCTGACCGCCTCGCTGGCGACCCAGCTCGGCTACACACGCCGCGCGGTGCAGTACGCCTACCACCAGCTGCGCGCCGCCGGGTACCTGGAGCACCGCTACGATGCTCAGCGCGGCGTGGTGATGCTGGAGCTGCTGGAGGCGGTGCTCCCGTCGCCGGAGGCGGTGCAGGCCCGTCAGGACGAGCGCCGCGCGCCCACGCCCAGCACCGGCTGGCGCGAGGCCTGGAAGCGCCGTGTGCAGGCCCTCAATGCCCTTGCGCGCCGGGGGGTGCGAAATGCCGTTCGCCCATTAAACGCCTCTCAGATTCAAAGGGGCAGGGCAGGGGAGCAGCTCTCCAGCCTGATGGTCACCGCCACCTGGCCGGCGGGTAAAGGAGCAATGAGGCTGTGCTGATTACGGCGGGATCGCGGAAGCCCGAGGGTGCGCGCGGTAATCAAATGCACACTGGCGTGCGCCAGATGGAGGCGGCAGTAGCCGTCATACGTACGGCCCAAGACGCCTTCAAAGCGGCGCATGCTGACATGCCATGACGCCCACAGAGTTCTTGCAGTGCCTAGCCAATCTCCATTGGAAGCCGGGAGAGGTAACTCGTGTCCTGAACATGGAGCAAATCACCGTCAGGCGCTGGTCCTGTGGGTTAAGCCTGGTGTCGCTGGCTGCATCCGTATGACACCGCGCACTGGCGACCGGCGTACGCGCACTCATGGCACAGCATCCTGCATCTCCAGTGCACCGAAATCCCTGCCGCGGTCGCTTGCACAATCAGCAAGCACCACATTTTGCCCTTGGCAAAAAGACAACCACGCCAATCGTACGGAGCAGGGCAGCCGAAATAATCCGCTACTGAAAAATTGTGAAAACTTCAAAGCTCGAGCTGATTTTTTCGGGCACCACCATGTCAGCATCTCTGCAGAAGGTTCCAAAAACCATCGATGGGCAAAAAAGTAGACGGCTCTGCTCCTGATCAGGCCAATGATACCGGCATACCGGCTGCAGGTGCCATGGACCAGGGTGCCCTTGAACCACTAGGGCGACCTGGGCTGCATCATTGGAAACAGGCAAACATTGTCGATCCGAGCATCGAGAACCGAGGCAGCGTGTTCTTCGCTGCTGTCGAGATGACGCGGATGCCAATGATCTTAGCCGATCCGAGGCAGAGTGACTGCCCAATCGTCTTTGCCAACAACGCCTTCCTCGACCTGACCGGCTATGAGGAGGGAGAGGTGCTGAACCGCAATTGCCGCTTCCTCCAGGGCGCCGCAACCGATCCGATGACGGTTACTCAACTGCGTGAAGCTGTAAGGGATCAACGTCCGATTGCCCTTGAAATCCTAAACTACAGGCGGGACGGCACGCCCTTCTGGAACGCGATCTTCATGGGTCCGGTGTTCGACCAATTTGGAGAGCTGATCTATTTCTTCGCCAGCCAGCTTGACGTCTCCAAACGCCGGGAGAGCGAGCAGTCACTGCGCCAAGCGCAGAAAATGGAAGCCATTGGTCAGCTTACTGCTGGGCTAGCCCACGACTTCAACAACATGCTGCAGATCGTCAACGGCAGCCTGGAGATGCTGAAGCATAAGCGCCATGACGAACGCGCTTTTGAACGACACCACAACGCCGCTACGGCAGCTGCGGAACGCGGCTCCAAACTGACTCGCCAGTTGCTGGCTTTTGCTCGTCGCTCGCGTCTCGAGCCGAAAGGCGTCGACCTAAGTCAACTGGTGAATTCCTTCGGCGAATTGCTGGAAAGTTCGGTGGGACAACGAGCCGAACTGTACCTCAGCCTGCAGCGGCGCCTTCCCGAGGTGCAGGTGGATCCGGTGCATCTTGAGATGGCGCTGCTCAACATTGTGGTGAATGCGCGTGACGCTTCGCCCAATGGCGGTGCAATCACCGTGAGGACCAAGGCCATCCACCTCAACGGGGACGCCGCAGCACATCACTTGGAGCCAGGCGACTATGTCATGCTTTCGGTCAGCGACGAAGGCACGGGCATGCCGCCACACATCCAGGCGCGCGCCACCGAACCGTTCTTCACCACCAAGCCGCAAGGCCAGGGTACCGGGCTCGGCCTCGCCATGGCTCAGGGCTTTGTTCAGCAATCCGGTGGACGGCTGGAGATCGAGAGCGAGCCTGGGCGTGGCACCACGGTCCGCATGATCTTTCCAAGAATGGTGCAGGAAACGGAGGATCAGCGGCTCGAGGCACAGCAGAGCGGCTATCAGACGCGCTCGCTGAGCGAATCCACGGCGCCTCCCTTGATCCTCGTGGTGGATGATAGTCGAGAGATCGCCCACATGGCTCAGGAGGCGCTGACTGACATTGGCTACCGCGTGGTCGTCGCCTACAGCGCTGAGCAGGCGCTTGAGCGCTTCGATGAGGCCAAGGCGGCGAACGACCCATTCAGCCTCGTGTTCTCGGACGTGCTGATGCCAGGTGGGGCCAACGGGTTGGTTCTTGGGGAATGGGTGCGCGAGCGCAGCCCTGATGTGCCCGTGGTGTTGACCACCGGCTATAATGACGAGATGTCGCTGAATGGCCCTCGAGACATCACGCTTGAGGTGCTCGGTAAGCCTTACAAACGCAGTGAAATGATCGATCGTCTTCAGGCGGCGCTGCGCCGCGGCGCTCGTACCGGGCCCGATCGACAGACCTCAGATTTTGGCCCTGCTCGGGAATAGATACGGCCGATAAAAATCTAGTCGGAACAACGGCGCCCTACCGGGAGGCCCCGACAGGGCACCGTTGCCACCAATATCCGCCCTCTAGTGTGCCGAGGAAGCACATCAGCTCAACCACGGCAGACAGCCTTAGTTGCAGTAAGGGATCCATTTTTCGAAGCCAGGCAGCCAGAATTTTGCGCTCAGCGGCCAGTTTTCAGAGGGACACGGCTAAGCCAGGTCCCTTTTTCGCTTGATGTCGGATTTGCTGAGCAGACTCCGGCACTCACACGGATCCGTCTCAGATCACCAGGACAAAACCTTAGATTAATTTTCCTTGATACATAATTCTTGAAATGAGACACAAATCAGAAAAAGGCTGGCATTAAGGGGAGAACGACAGTGGTCTCTTCCGGCTCCAGTACTCCTTATCGCCCGGCATGTTGCTGCCTGATCACCGATGCTCCGACATCGCCGCAAGAACTCGAGTATCCCATCGCTTCCGCCAATTTTTCGGTACGCGGCCGATAAAAACGTTGCTCGCACTCTGGTGGAGTTATACAACCCATGCGGCATCACAGAATGGTGATACAGCTCTAGGTCGAGAGACTTTGGGACTGCCAGAAAGGCATAGCAATGAGCACTGTGGCACTTCTCACCATGATCGGTTGTGGCCTCAGCTTCGGAGGTGTGGCGTACGTCCTATCGACGTGGCGCTGAACAGGCGGCCAGCCGCGGCAGAAGCCTCAGACGGCCGTGACGCTGAACAGCCAGTTGGCAGAGGCGCCTGCTGACTAGGAGCTCGCGGCCGGGCCTTATCCAGGGTCCGGCCGTGGCATCATCCTCTGCCGTTAAGCGAAAGCACGCTAAGCTAAGATTATCGTGTCCCGCGCTGCTTCAAATCGTCCGCCTCGCAGCGTGGCAGCCATCCCCAGGCGCCATGTTCCCGCTGTCCCTCTCGCCGTGTACTCACAAATACGAGCATTTCGCCATATATATTGCGATATCGAAATTATGTATGTACCCTTTTTCTGTGTTAAGGAGGGACCAAGAAATGGCCGCTTTTAAGGCTATGATGATCACTTTTGGGGTGGCCCTGTCGTTTCCATCTATTGTTGCGGCAGAAAGCTTATTTGCTTGCAAAGCGTCATTCCACATCCTCGGCAATGACAAGGACTATGCCGGAGTTGGTCCGAGCCAGGCCGCCGCTATGTCAGCTGCCGGAAACATGTGCTTAAGAGAGCAGGCAATACCAGCGGCAAAAGCGGGATGTGCAAGGCCGCGGGTTGCAAATTGTGCAGCCTACGACGGCTGTAGGGCTATCAGAACTAGCGGCCCGGATGAACATCACAATAATCATTGTAGACGGCACGGTTTTCTTGGCTACGACTCTGATCCTGAGGATACAAGCCTCGGCCGAGGCGTATGCTTTAAGAGGGAGGAGTGCGCTAAACGGCGTGAGGGAGTGGACCCGTTCTAAAAAATCCTCTTAGTGCCCACTTTGCTCCGTTTTTGAAGTGCCCCTTATCCAACTCCATACGAAGGGTAGGAGAGGCGGCCGCCAGGTTGCCGAAAAGCAAGGGTATGATTTCTTCATCCTGAGCTGGAATTCGGCTACTCAGTAGCCATGCCTTCCGCCGAAGCTGTCACCATTTCCCTCACGCCCGAGCTGCGCCGTTATATCGACGAGCAGGTCGCCTCCGGCCGCTACCAGACCACCAGCGAGGTAGTGCGCGCCGGCCTGCGCCTGCTGACCCGGGAAGACCCGCCACGGCACCTGCAGCCTAAGGGCGTGTTCCGCGCTTCAGCGACCCGGAAACGCTGACGTTATGACCCGGCAGAACGGTGAGCCTTCCTGGACGGAAGAGGAGCGGCTGGCTGCCCTCCAGCAGACCGGCCTCCTCGATACACCGCCCGAGCAGGCCTACGACGATTTGGTGCGCCTCGCAGCCGAGCTGATCGGCGTGCCCATGGCGGCCATCCATCTGATCGCGGAGGACCGGCAGTGGGGCAAGGCTGAGATTGGCCTCGGCACGCGCGACATGCCGCGCAACATCGCCTTCTGCCCCTACACCCTGCTGGAGCCGGACGGGCTGGTGGTGCCAGATGCCACCCGGGATGCCCGCTTCGCCCACAACCCGCTGGTCACCGGAACCCCAGGCATCCGCTTCTACGCCGGGATGCCGCTCCTCTCGGAGGGGCTGCCGGTCGGTGCCCTCTGCGTCATCGACACCGTTCCGCATGAGGCCGGCCTCAGCGAGAAGCAGCGCCTGATCCTGAAGGCGCTCGCCGCCCAGGCCAGCAGTCAGATCGCCCTGCGCAGGACCCTGGCGGAGCGGGACGCGCTGGCCGCCGAGCGGGACCGCGCCGCCGCGCTCCACCGTCAGACGCTTAATAGCGCGGTCGATTTCGCCATCGTCTCCACCGACTTGGCAGGCCGCATCACCGGCTGGAACACCGGGGCAACGCGCATCCTGGGCTGGACGGAGAGCGAGATGCTCGGCCAGCCGGCCGACCTGTTCTTCACCCCCGAGGACCGGGCCTTCCGCCAGCCCGACGTCGAGATGCGCCAGGCGGCACGGCAGGACCGGGCCCTCGACGAGCGCTGGCACCAGCGCAAGGGCGGTTCCCGCTTCTGGGCTTCGGGCGAGATGATGGCGCTGCGCGACGAGCAGGGCCATCATATCGGCTATCTGAAGATCCTGCGCGACCGCACGGAGCAGCATCTGGCGGGCGAGGCGCTGGAGGCTGTCAACGAGCGGTTCCGGCTGTCCCAGCGCGCCACCCGGGACGCGATCTGGGACTGGGATTTAAAAGCAAACCAGGTGCTGTGGAACGCGGCGCTGCAGGAAGCTTATGGCTGGACGCCGGAGCAGGTACTGCCGACCGGCGACTGGTGGATCGACACCATCCACCCCGAGGATCGTGTCAGGATCGACCAGAGCATCCACGCGGTGATCAACGGCACCGGGAGTGACTGGTCGGACGAGTACCGTTTCCAGCGGGCAGATGGCAGCTACGCCATCGTGCTCGACCGCGGCCACATCATCCGCGACCGCCACGGACGCGCGGTGCGCATGATCGGCGCCATGCTCGACCTGACCCGGATCCGGAACGCGGAAGCCGCCCTGCGCGCCAGCGAGGAGCGATTCCGGACCATCCTGGAGACGGTGGAGGCGGCGTTCGCCATCGTCGAGGTCAAGTTCGACGCGGACGACAAGCCGGTGGACTACCGCTTCGTCGAGGCCAACGACGCCTTCGAACGACAGGCGGGCGTGGATCTTCGCGGCAAGTGGGTCACGGAGTACGCGCCGGATCTGGAGCGGTTCTGGTTCGAGACCTACGGGCATGTCGCGAAGACCCGCGAGCCCTTGAGCTTCGAGAGTTACGCAGAAGCCTTCAAGCGCTGGTTCGACGTGCGCGCCGTCCCGGTCGGCGATCCCGCTGACCGGCAGATCGCGATCATCTTCGACGATGTCACCGAGCGGCGTGCCGCGGAAGAGCGCCTGCGCACCAGCGAGGCGCTGGCGCGCGAGAACATCGAGCGCGTGCAGCTGGCGCACGCGGCCGGCGCGATCCTCGGCACCTGGCACTGGCACCTGCCCACCGACCGCTTTACGGTGGATGAGGGCTTCGCCCACGCCTTCGGTCTCGACTCCGCGCTCGGCCGCGAGGGCCTCCCGCTGGAACAGGTGGTGGCGAACGTCCATCCCGACGACAAGCCGGGGCTGGCCACCGCCATCAAGGAGGCGGTCGCCCGCGGCGGTGCCTACGCCCACCAGTACCGGGTGCGCCGTGCCGACGGAAAGTACTACTGGATCGAGGCCAATGGCCGTGTCGAACACGCGCCGGACGGTACGCCGCTGAGCTTCCCGGGCGTGCTGCTCGACGTGCAGGAGCGGCGTGCTGTGGAGGCGGAGCGTGACCGGGTTACCACGGAACTCCGCGCGCTCACCGACACCCTGGAGCAGCGCGTCGCCGAGCGCACGGCGGAGCTGCAGCACGCCGAGGAGCAGCTGCGCCAGGCACAGAAGATGGAGGCCGTGGGCCAGTTGACGGGCGGCCTGGCACACGACTTCAACAACCTGCTGACCGGCATCGTGGGCTCTATTGAGCTGCTGGGCATGCGCGTGGAGCAGGGGCGCATCAGAGACCTGGACCGCTACGTCCTGGCAGCCATGGGCGCGGCCAAGCGCGCGTCGTCGCTGACGCACCGGCTACTGGCCTTCTCCCGCCGGCAGACCTTGGATCCAAAGCCCACCGACGTGAACCGGCTGGTATCGGGAATGGAGGAGCTGATCCGGCGCACCATGGGGCCGTCCATCGCGCTGGAGGTTGTCGCGGCTGGCGGGCTATGGGCGACGCTGGTTGATCCCAACCAGTTGGAGAACGCGTTGCTGAACCTCAGCATCAACGCGCGCGACGCAATGCCGGATGGCGGACGGCTGACGATCGAGACGGCGAATATGTGGCTTGACCCCCGCGTCGCCAGAGCGCGGGAGATGGAGCACGGCCAGTACGTCACGATCAGCGTCACCGACACCGGCACCGGCATGTCGCCCGAGGTGGTCGCGCGCGCCTTTGATCCGTTCTTCACCACCAAGCCACTGGGGGAAGGTACGGGCTTGGGGCTTTCCATGATCTACGGCTTTGCCAGGCAGTCCGGCGGTCAGGCGCAGATCTACTCGGAGGTCGGCCTGGGCACGACGGTGCGCCTCTACCTGCCGCGGCACATTGGCGAGGCGGAAGCGGCGGAGGACCTGCCGAACCTCAGCCAGGCGCCTAGAGCGGAAGTGGGACAGACCGTTCTGGTGGTCGATGACGAGCCGACGATCCGCCTGCTGGTCTTGGAGGTGCTGGAGGATCTCGGCTACGCAGCGGTCGAGGCGGCAGATGGCGCCTCGGGCCTGAGCATCCTACGCTCCGATGCCCGGATCGACCTGCTGGTCACCGACGTCGGCCTGCCGGGCGGCATGAACGGGCGCCAGCTGGCTGATGCGGCCCGCGTCATCCGACCCGAACTGAAGGTCCTGTTCATCACAGGCTACGCCGAGAACGCCGTGATCGGGAACGGGCAGCTGGAGCCAGGGATGCACGTCATGACCAAGCCCTTCGCGCTGGAAGCCCTGGCCAACCGCATCAAGGACCTGATCCGGCACGAGTAGCACCGGGGCGGATCTGAAGAGGCCG
This sequence comes from Roseomonas sp. TS2, assembly GCF_058833935.1. NCBI lineage: Bacteria > Pseudomonadati > Pseudomonadota > Alphaproteobacteria > Acetobacterales > Roseomonadaceae > Roseomonas > Roseomonas sp. TS2. The sequence continues at coordinate 20,396 of NZ_JCACVY010000046.1, forward strand.
GGACATGCCGTGAAGCCTTTTTCATCCTCTTCAGCTCCGCTCGCAAGTGGCAGCTCTCAGTTATTGCGGCGAGGCGTTCCGCCTCAGCCACGAGGTGCTGGATGTTGGCGGACCATGGCGCGAAGCGCGATAGCTTGCGGGTTGTCAAACAGCGTTTCTATGAGGTCACGCATCTGCTGAAGTGCCATTCCAGTCCAGCAAAAGACTGGCCTGCGACGCGCTTCCTCAAAGATGGCAGGAGGCGCTGGCACCCAATCAGGACCAGCAAATCAAACGTTATAAGTTCCAACCCTAGTTCGCTGTTCCATAGGTTCCGGTAACGCGGTGCACCGCGTTGTTCAGATAGCCCCGCGGGTTCCAAGTAGGGTACAGGGGCTGGGCGCGGCCCAGCCGATCGGTCGCGCGGGCAGCCAGCATGACCGGGCCTGGCGGTGGAGTGAGGCCCTCTGCTTGGAAGCGCCGCCAGGCCCAGGAGCCTTCTGCATATTCCAACTGCGCCGGTTGCCAACTGGCGCCTCCATCGGCGGAGACATCGACCTTGGCGACGGGCACATGGCCGCTCCAGGCGAAACCGCTCATAGTGATCGGGGCGGTGGCATGGAAGCCGGCGGCTGGCTCGGTGATGAGGCTTTTCACTGGCATGTCCGTGATTACCTCAAATTTGGTGGGGTCCACAGGATCGCCGGGCAAAAGGCGCTGCCGCGGCATCCGGTAGTCCAGCCCCGTCATCTTTGCCCCGTCATGCTCATGATCCAATACGAGGATGCGAGTAAGCCATTTCTGCCAAGCGGAGCCGGGGAAGCCGGGCGCTACAACGCGTAGAGGAAAGCCGTGCTCCTGCACCAAAGGTGCACCGTTCATTGCAAAGGCGAGCAGCGTCTCAGGCGCCATGGCCTTGGCAATAGGTAGGCCACGGGAGAGGGCCTGCACCCCTGGCTTTCCAATCGCGTGGTCCGCGCCCTCGAAGCCTAAATAGACAGCACGACCATCTACTCCTGCTAAGGTGAGAAGGTCGGCGAGACGGATTCCGGTCCAACAAGCGCAGCCTACCGCACCATGGCCCCAGGGTAGTCCATCCGCCGCCGGAAGGATGGCAGCACGTCCATTCCCGGCACATTCAAGTACCGAAACCAGTTCCACTGTCTCAAAGCGTCCTCGTAGTTCCGCAAGCGTAAAGCGAAGAGGACGGCGCACGAGGCCTTCAACAGAAAGGGTCCAGGCCACCCTTGCTTTCTCCGTTTCGGGTAGGGTGCCGTTGTTACGGATGAAGAAGACGCCAACGGGAGTAATAGCAGCACGAAGCGCCTCCACCGGAGGCTCAAGGTTGAGCGCTGGGTCGGGAAGCCGTTGCCGACAGTCATGGGCATGCATAAGGATCACCATGAATGATGCGCATGCTTTTCTATGTAGGCCAGATGTTCGGTTTGAGGCTATCTGTTTAGTCTGACTTGCGCCGCACATATGGCCTTGGCAGCGCCTGATCCTCGATCCAGTAATCGACCAGCATTGCGACATGCGCAACTCGTTGTGCACGCCCCAGCAGCGCAGTGTGGCACCACGGTACTCGCAGGTGGTCCAACCCTGCTCCGGGATTTCCGGCCGGCTGATCACCTTGGCACCAGGAGGAAGCTCTGTTGGCGGTGGTATGGCTCGATCATAGCCGCCGCGGCATGCAACTATAAGACTTGTTCTTGATTTGTTCGGCATGTAGCGTAGCCACGGGCGTGCCGGTGCGCGCCTTTCATCCCGACCATGGAGCCTTCCCCCTATGGCCCGCCGAACAGCGCCTCGCCCCCCCGGCTCACCGGCACGCCCCCAGCCCCTGCAGCGCATCGCCGACATGGTCGGCCGCGCCGTGCCGCCTGACCGCGTGCGGCGCGAGGCAGAAGCCATGGTCGCCGCGCTGCTGGCCGGGGCAGGGGATCGCATCGAGATCAGCGAAGAGCTTGGCGAGATGGCGCAGCAGCTGGCCGAAGGCGTGGAGGCCGTGCGTGAGGCGGCGGCGGAACTCGACCGCAGCGACCAGATCGCGCAGCGTCAGGCGGATGCCGCCATCGCCTCCCTCATGGCCGCGCGCGACGTCATCGCCGCTGCCGCAGCCCCCTGAGCGGAGCGGCTGCCATGGCCCGGGATGGCTACACCGGGGCCGAGACCACCGGCTTTGTCTCCCCCGCCTCCGACCACCTCGAAGGCCCCATCGACCTGTCGCAGATCCTCGACCTGCGCCGGCCGCACCGCTTCCCGGTGCGCGTGCTGGGCGAGGCGCTGGTCGAGCGCGGCATCCTGCCCGGCGACATCCTGATCACCGACACCGCGGCCGAGCCGCGCCACGGCGCGGTCGCCATCATCATGGTGGGCGGCGAGGTCCTGGTGGCGCAACTCGCCTTCAAGCAGGGCCAGTGGTTCCTCAAGCCCGGCCGGCGCGGGGAGCCACCCATGCCGGTGTCAGAGGACACCCAGCTCTGGGCGGTGGTGGCCGCCCTGGTGCGCGAGCGGGTGTGACCCTGGCATGCCGGCCACCTACGGGCTGATCGACGGCAACAGCTTCTACTGCTCGGCCGAGCGCGCCTTCGACCCGGCGCTGCGGCAGGTGCCGGTGGTGGTGCTCAGCAACAACGATGGCTGCGCCATCGCCCGCACCCCGGAAGCCAAGGCGCTCGGCATCAGGATGGGCGAGCCCTGGCACCTTGTGCGGAATCGTACAGAGCTGCGCCCGGTGCGCTGGATGAGCAGCAACTACGCGCTCTATGGCGACATGAGCCGGCGCGTGTACCAGGTGCTGGCCGAGCGGGTGCCGCGGGTCGAGCCATACAGCATCGACGAGATGTTCCTCGACCTGGATGTGCCGCGCGACCTGGCGCTGTTCTGCGCCGAGCTGCGCCAGGAGGTGCTGCGCATCGCCAAGGTGCCGACCTGCGTCGGCTGGGGCCCGACCAAGACCATCGCCAAGCTGGCCAACGGCCTGGCCAAGGACCATGCGGCGCTGGGCGGGCTGTGCGACCTGACCGACCCGGCCGAGCGCGCGGCCTGGTACCAGCGCCTGCCGGTGGGCGAGGTGTGGGGCATTGGCGGCCGCACCGCCGAGAAGCTGGCCCGCCTCGGCATCGAGAGCATCGCCGACTTCGCCGACGCCGATCCGCGTGCGATGCGCGACCTGCTGACGGTGGGCGGCGGCCGGGTGCAGGCGGAGCTGCGCGGCACCTCCTGCCTGCCGCTGCAGATGATGGTGGCCACCCGCAAGGGCCTGGCCTGCACCCGCGCCTTCGGGCGGCCGGTGACCGCTTGGGGCGAGATGCGCGAGGCGGTGGCCGCCTACGCGCATCGGGCGGCGGAGAAGCTGCGGGCGGAGGACCTCGAGGCCTGCCACCTGGCGGTCTTCATGCACACCGATCCGCATGCCCAGGGGGAGCGCTACCAGCACCTGCAGCACGCGGCGCGGATCGAGCCCACCAGCGATAGCCGCGACCTGATCGCCGAGGCGGTGCGCATGGCCGAAGGCCTGTGGCGCGACGGGCTGCGCTACGCCAAGGCCGGGGTGGTGCTGAACGACCTGCAGCCGGCCGGCCGGCAGGCGCGGCTCTTCGCGACGCGCGAGCCGCGGGCCTCGGCCCGCACCATGGCGGTGATGGACGCGATCAACCGCCAGCACGGCGCCGACACGGTGCGGCCGGCGGCGACCGGCATCGCGCGGAGCTGGAGCACGCGGCGCGCGATGCTGTCGCCACGCTACACCACGCATATCGGCGAGATCCTGCGGGCGACGGCGTTCTGATGCGGCCGCTACCCGTTGCTGATCAGCACCTCGCCGGCCCGCTGCTTCTCGCCCTTGGCGATGCTGTAGGTGGTCTCCACCGCCTCGATGGCGAATCGCCCGAACACCTCCCGCACGCCCGGCGTGTCGTTCAGGCTGAGCAGGAAGCGCCCCTGGATGGCAGCGAGCTGCTCGGCCAGGCGCTCGAAATCGGTGCGGTCGAACACGCCCGGGCCGTAGTCGCGCTCGCAGCCCCAGTAGGGCGGGTCGAGGTAGAACAGCGTGTCGGGGCGGTCATAGCGCGCGATCAGCGCGGCGTAGGGCAGGCGCTCGATGACGACGCCGGCGAGGCGCTCATGCACCTCCTCGAGGATGGCGCCGAGCTTGGTCACGTCGAAGCGCGCCGGTGCAGCCAACTGCACCCCGAAATTCCGGCCGCTGATCTTGCCGCCGAAGGCGGTGCGCTGGAGGAAGAGGAAGCGCGCGGCGCGCTCGAGGTCGGTCAGGGTGTCGGCATTGGCTGCCACCAGGCGCTCGAACTCGGCGCGGCTGGTGAGCTGCCAGCGCAGCATGTCCATGAGCGCGACATAGTGGCGCTGCAGGACGCGGAACAGCGTCGCCACGTCCGTGCTGATGTCGTTGATCACCTCGCAGCGGGCGCGGAAGGGGCGGCGCAGGAAGACGCCGCCCATGCCGACGAAGGGCTCGACATAGGTGGCATGGGGGATGGCCTCCAGCCGCGCCACGATGCGGCGCGCCAGGTTGCGCTTGCCGCCGAGATAGGGCGCGGGGGGAGCTGCCGGGCGGGCCGGCGAAAGGGTCATGGTCTCCATGGGTGGAGGCCTCCGAGAGGCCCTGCCCTGGGGAGGGCGGGGCGGAGAGATCCGTGTGCGGTGTCGGCCGCACGGCTCGGGCTGCTGGAACAGCCCGGGCTCCCGCGCCTTCGCGCGAGACGGATCCGGGGCACGGGGCCCCGGATCAGGGTGGCAGAGAGCGAAGGGCGCTGACCAGCGCCCAGCGGGTCAGATCGTGCGCCAGAGGGCGGCTTCGGCGGCGCGACGGCGGGTCAGGCCAGCCAACACTTTGCCCGCACCCTTGTTCCAGCGCGCCAACTCCGCCGGCACGGCGGCATAGTCACCGCTGTTCAGCTTGCGCAGCAGGGTGGAGGACCGGGCCGCGCCGGCACCGACGTTGTAGACCCAGGAGATCAGCGCGCCGCGCTGGCCAGGGGTGAGGCTGACCGTTACGGCGGCATCCACCGTGCGCGCCGCATCCTGCAGGTCATGCGCGAGCCAGGCGCGCGCCTGGGCATCGGTGCAGGCCGGATCGGCCAGGCTGACCTTGCGGCCGTCCGGGTAGCGGGTGGTGCCATAGCCGATGGTGGGCACCCGGGCCGGGCACAGGTAGGGCGTGCTCCGGAAACCCTCGAACGCCGCCACCAGGGCGACCGTGGCGGCGGTGACCGCGGGCGGCGCCGGCGGCAGGGGCGCGGCCAGGGGAAGCGCTGCGGCCGCCGGTGCCGGCCGCAGTGCCGCCAGCAGGCGAGAGAGCCAGCTCATGGCGTCAGCAGGGGCAGCAGCAGGGCGACGATGTCGGCCAGCGTCATGCCGGCGCTGACGATGCGCTCCCAGGCCTCGGGGGCGAGCTGGACGCCCAGCACGCCGAGCAGCGAGGCGAGGGCGAGCCAGGTGGTGCGCTGGCGCAGGCGCGCCAGGAGGAGAGG